>CAMDGJ010000135.1 GCA_945897545.1 Flavobacterium psychrophilum | reverse complement strand
TGAATTTTGAATTGCGCTATTTTTAAACTTCCTCTTTCTTTTCTTAGAAACAAAGGGAAATAAAAATCGACTCCTACTTTGTAATTGTCATTACTATTGGGTATGGTTGGATTTGGCTGAGACAAATAGGAATAGCCGAGATCTATTTTTGGCAATAACATATTGGCTTTAAATTTTTTTTCCACAGTCAACATTTCGATTTTGCTCTGCAAAGCTTCAATTTTTGGATGATTAAGTATCGAAAAATCTTGATTAATTAAATCACTAATGTTTAAGGTTTCTTGTATGGTTTGCCCGAGTTTTTGCTCAGGAATAATAGCATCAGCAAGTTCTAATGGAATGTTGTTTTCTAACCATAGAAAGTTTGATAATTCCAGTCTAGCTTTTGTTAATTTTAACATTGAATCTTCTAATGATAACAATCTATTTTTTACTACAATTCCTGCTTCAACGCTATCAACAGCAGGTTTGTCTCCCTCTCGTATTAAAGATGCAATACCTTTATATCTTATTTGGGCATTGATACTATAATCTTCATATAAGAGTTTTTCTTCATAATTTTTTTTCCAGTTAAAATAGGCGATCGATGCGTCGTATAGAACGGCAATAGCTCTTAGTTTTTGCTCGGCTTGGCTTAATTTAACTTGGATTTTAGCTTTTCGTAAATCAGCCATTCTTTGATTAATGAATAATCCTTGCCCAACAGGCACACTAATTCCCAGAGATGTCAAACCATTGGCAGGCAATGTATTCTGCGGGTTAAGGTAATAACCTTCATTTTCTTCGAATCCCGCTTTTATGTCGATTCCATACCAAGTGGGGATTTTGAAACTACTATTTAATATCGAATAGTATTCTGTTCCCTGAAATTGTTTTTTGTTGTAATCCAATTCTAGTTTTGGGTCAAAACCACCTCGAGCCATCATTAAGTTAGCTTGTGCTTTGCTGATTTCCAAATTAGTATTTTTTACTAATGGATGGTATTTTTTTACAAAACCTAGGTACTCATTGTAGCTCATTTCTTTGAGATTCAATGGCAATTGAGATTCAGTATTGGATTGACAGTAGACCGTCGATGCTAATAAACTGAGTAATAAAAGAAGTGATTTCATTATTTCTTTTCTTTAGAAGGTTTCTCTTTTCCTGTATAATAATTTGGCGGAAAACCATTAAGTGTTCGCCATAATTCAAACCAAACCGGAACTGTATTTAGTAAGGCTATGGTTTGTGCGCCTGATCCTATACTCAATTGTTTTGGCCAAGGAGCTTCGTTTTTGTCAGGAGCAATAAGGATTCTGAATTTACCATTGTCACTAATAAAATTTTCAATCGCCACTACTTCTCCACCAAAAGTACCGTAAGACATATCTGGCCATCCAGAGAAAATAATTGTTGGCCATCCGTCAAACCATACTCTAACTTTTTCGCCTTTTTTGATTAAAGGTAAATCTATTGGGTCTACAAATGTTTCTACAGCAATATCATATTTAGAGGGCATAATGGTAGCTATAGGAGTGCCTTCTTTGACAGTTTCTCCAATGCCCGCTTGCAATGCTCTGTTGATGTACCCGTTTTGTGGTGCTGTGATGTAGTACATTTTATTTCGTATGCTATAATTTGCATATTGATTTTGCAACTTGTTTACCTGTGCTTCAGTATCGTATTGATTACTTAACGCGGTATATTGATCACTTTGTGCTTTTGATGTTTTTTCAGAATATTCTGCGGTTATTCTGTTGATTTCTACTTCGGCATTGATGAATTCATTTTTACTAGTGTAAAATTTATTCTCTTGTGTGATGATTTTGGCTTCATATTCTTGCAATTTTAAACGTTTTTCTTCTACATCAGACAAAGGTTTTAGACCTTCTTTGTTTAATTGTTGTGAACGATTAAATTGGGTATTGGCAATTCGTAGTTGTGTTTTAACAGCAACAAGATCCATACTGTCGCTTTTTATTTTTAAACTTGCTTGTTTTATTTTATTTTGAGCTTGTTCGAGTTTTAATCTTTTTTCTCTTTCTATGGCTTGCATTTGCATTGAAAGTGTCGCAACTTTTGAGCCATACGATTCTAGAGATAGTTTTTTGGCATCCACTTGTTTTTTAGTGTTTTCAACCAAATTTGGATCCATATAATCTTCTTTTATTTCAGATATAAAAAGAATTGTATCTCCTTTTTTTACGAAATTTCCTTCCTGAACATACCATTTCTCAATTCGACCCGAAATAACAGATTGAATAGACTGCGGTCTTTGATTTGGTTTCAATGTTGTAACTGCTCCCGAACCGGAGATGTTCTGAGTCCAAGGCAAGAACAGTGCAATAAGCACAAATAAAGATACTGCGAGGATTATTCTATTTAAAATGTGGTAATGAGGTCTATTGCTCAAATTCTTGACAGCAGAATACTTTTCGAGAACCGTATTGTTGATTGGATTTTTATCGGATATATTTAACATACATTTATATTTTTTTGTCTGATAGTACTGTTCCTTTTTGCATTATGATTTCTCTCGTACTTTTTGTTAGCCAATATGGATTCTGAGAGGATACAATTACCGTCCAATTATTTTGTTCTGAAGTGATAAAGTCTATGATTTCATTGGCCACAGCAGTGTCCATTTTATCAGTAGGTTCCTCATAAAACAAGATATTCGGCTTATGAATTATACTTCTAGCGAGCAATATTTTTTGTGCATTTGAAGATGATAATTTTTTTCCTTCTGGAGAAATTTTAGTATCAAGGCCTTTATGTAATGTTTTTATAAACGAAGTAAGTTGAACTGAATCCAATGCCCATTTTAAATCTTCGGTACTAATGTTTTTATCATTGAAAGTAATGTTTTCAAGAATTGTTCCTTCAAAGGGGGTTTCTCCTTGGATAATGCTTCCTATTCGTGCACGGTATTGTTTAATGTCTATCTTTCGGAAAGTATCATCATTGATAAAGAAGTTTCCAGAAGTAGGATGCAATAAACCCGAAAGTACTCGAATCAAGGTTGTTTTTCCAGAACCATTAACGCCATCGACTTTGATTCTCTCTCCTGAATTTATTTTTAAATTGATGTCCTTTAAAATTCCAAAAGTCGATCCTGGAAACTGAAACTCCATATTGTTGGTTTCAATAGTGATGTTAGTGTAACAACTTTTGTTTTCATTCGTAATATCTTCTTCTAATTCCATATCCGTAATTTGCCCAATTTTCTCCACTGCAGTCAACACATCGTAGAAAGTTTCAAGTCCAAGAATGATTTTTTCAACTGAATTAATAACCAATAAAATGATGATTTCTGCTGCTACAAATTGTCCTATATTCATTTGCTGGTTCAATACTAAGTACCCACCAACAATTAATAAACTTGCAGTTATGATTATTTTGAAAATAATGAGTTGACTAAATTGCCTTTTGATAACACTGAAATGATTTTCACGACTTGATAAATAATCTTTTATAATTCCATTGTTTTTTTCTAAGGCAAAATCGTAGTTAAGTTCGTTTCTAAAACTGAAATTGTTTCGAGCAATTTCTTGAAGCCAACCTGCCGTCTTGTATTTATTTTTGGATTCTTTCAAACTAGTTTCTGCACCTTTATGGTAAGAAAATTTAAAAATCACATACAAAAGGATTAATAATAAAATTCCAAATAAAATGAAAAAAGGATGGTATAATGACAATAGAATTACTCCAAAAACAATTTGTAAAATGGCTGCTGAAAAATCAACTAGTAATTTTGATGTTCCTTTTTGAATCGTTAATGTGTCAAAAAATCGATTAGCCAATTCTGGTGGATAATAATCATAAAGCTCTTTAAATTTTATTTTAGGTAAACGAGCAGCAAATTCGAATGAAGAACGCACGAACATTTTTTGCTGTAAATTTTCAGTGATACGCAATTGCATTAAAGATAAGATTCCTACAAGTGCAACTCCAATTACCACTAGGATTACTAAGACAACCCAGGAGGCGCTTATTCGCCCTGATTGAATAAAATTCACAATAGCTTGAATGCCTAATGGCAATGATAAACTTACGATTCCAGCAAAAATGGCGTAGAAAAAAATTTGTAAAACATCTTTTTTGTCTAATTCTAAAAGGCTGAATAATCTTGTTAATGATGTCATATTTTTATTTTTTAAGAATGTTTTCGATAAGGTTTAGGTAAAAATCGGTGGGACTTGTCGATTGATTACAATCTGTAATGGCTTGCATATGATCCTTAAGAAAATGTTGATGCATGGCTCCTTCAACTATACTTGAAGCAAGACTTTTGGCGTATAAATATTCTGCATTTACATCATTGATCATTGCAGTTATTCTATTAATCACTCTAATGTAAACATAGTAAAATCCTTCTCTGTTTTCTTGATCTATTCCTTTAGTATGAAAGGTTTTAGTAAACTCGGCAATAATGATTTTATTCAAAACGGATTCATTTATGTGCAATGTTTTTTGATCGTCTTCTACTTTTTCAGAGACTATCGAAACTGCTTTTTTTAGTTTTTCAAAAGGATCAGAATAATTTGAAGTTGCAAAAACCAGTCGATATTCCATCCAGCTCCAATACCAAGAAGATAAATAAACAAGTAATTTATGTTTGTTTTCAAAGTAGCGATAAATAGAACTTTCGTTAGACCCAATTTTTTTACCTAATTTTTTAAAGGTAAAATCATCAAAACCAATCGCGTCAATTAAAAGTATGCTTTCTTCAATGATTTTTTTGCCTAAAGCTGAAGTTTCAGGATCTTTTACATAGAGCTTTTCGTTTACTTTAATTTTGATATTTGATAAAATTTGTTCCATCTTTTGATATATTAAAGTGCAAATATAATAGTATTACTTTTAATAATGAAATTTTAACTTTTATTTATAAAAAAAGCTACTCAAAGAGTAGCTTATTAAATTGTTTCCTTTAAAATTTTATAACAATGAATTACAAGTCATCACTTCAGGTTTTTCAATTCCCATCAATTCTAAAATGGTTGGGGCTAGATCGCCCAAAACCCCATCGTGAATTTCTTTTAATTCCTTATCAACTAAAATAATCGGAACCGGATTTGTAGTATGCGCTGTATTTGGACTTCCATCAGGATTGATCATCGTTTCACAGTTTCCGTGATCGGCAATAATTAATGTGGTGTAATCATTGGCCAAAGCCGCGGTAATCACTTTTTCTACACATTTATCAACCGCCTCACAAGCTTGAATGGCAGCACTCATAACTCCGGTATGCCCGACCATATCGCCATTGGCAAAATTTAGACAAACGAAATCTACTTCGCCTTTATACAATTCTGGAACCAATGCATCGGCTAGTTCAAAAGCGCTCATTTCGGGCTGTAAATCATAAGTTGCCACTTTAGGAGAGTTTTTTAGGATTCGGCTTTCGCCAATGAAAGGTAATTCTCTACCACCTGAAAAGAAGAAAGTCACGTGAGGATATTTTTCGGTTTCGGCAATTCTGATTTGTTTTTTGTTTGCTTTTTCCAAGACTTCGCCAAGGGTTTCCGCAACATTGTCTTTGTTGTAAACCACTTTTACGTTCTCATACGTTTCATCATAATTGGTAAGCGTTACATAATACAAATTCAATTTATGCATATTTTGCTCGTGGAAATCTTGTTGCGACAAAACTTCTGTAAGTTCGCGACCTCTATCAGTTCTGAAATTAAAGAAAATCACGACATCATTTTCTTTTATGGTAGCCAACGGGTTGTCTTTTTCGTCAACGACAATAATTGGATTAATGAATTCATCTGTCACATTGTTTTCGTAGTTTTCTTCGATATTTTTAACGGCATTTTTCGAATGGGTTCCCGTTCCGTTTACCAATAAATCATAAGCTATTTTAACTCTTTCCCAGCGTTTGTCTCGATCCATTGCATAATATCTTCCCACCACCGAAGCAATTTTAACCGAAGTTTTTGCAATATAATTTTCTAAACCTTGAATGTAAGATGCACCTGATTTAGGATCCACGTCACGACCATCTGTAAAAGCGTGAATAAATACTTTTTCCAATCCGAAATCCTGTGTTGCATCAATTAAACCGCGTAAATGGGAGGTGTGAGAATGTACCCCACCATCCGAAACTAATCCAAGAAAATGAATATTAACATTTTTTTCTTTGGCATATTGAAATGCGTCAACAAGAACTGGTTCAATGTTCAGCGTTTTATTTTCGACAGCAAGATTTATTTTAGCCAAATCTTGGTAAATAATTCTTCCCGCACCAAGATTCATATGTCCTACTTCGGAATTTCCCATTTGACCCTCAGGCAAACCAACGTTTAAACCATCAGTTCGTAGCTGAGCTAATGGATATTTTGTATATAAACTTTTGATGAAAGGAATAGCAGCGTTATCAATCGCCGAGACTTTAGGGTCTGGAGAATTTCCCCAACCATCAAGAATCATAAGGATTACTTTTTTGTTCATTTTGAATATTTTTCACAAAGATAACCCTTTATTGAAAAAAATAAAGAAGTCAAAACTTCTATTATACATAAAAAGGAGAACTACAACAAATAATTAAAAATGTGTTGTAAAAAATATTTTTTTGTAAAATAAATTCTTTTTAACGTTTTCTTTTCAAAGAATTATAGTCAATATAAATGCGAATACTAACGGATAAAATAGTAGTTAGCTTGCTATCAAAAACGTTGGGGAGATTTGTGCTCGTAATTTTTTTAACAAGATTAGTACGTTCTAGCGCACAATTTCGATATAAAGTAGCGATTTCACTAGCACTAGCAAACCACCACGAATGAGAGAAATCGAAATTCCCAAAATTGAAATTTCGAAAGTTATTTGCTGAATAGTTTGCAGTAGGAGATAAATAGCCATTGACTTGCAACGTAAAAAACTCGTAATTTTGCGCATAAGTCCGGTAATAAGCTGTGATGTGATTAAAAGTCATCTTGTTTGTAATGGAATGTTTTCATGTAAAATAATAATCTGCAATTTCCCGATTGCAACACCTATAATTTCCAGTTTAAAAATTTATCCCCAAGTTTGTTTGGTCGCTTTATAAAATAGCAATGCCGGATATGGAATTTTCATTGCTACATCCCGCCTAAGATTGGTTATTGTCACTTCACTTTCCCCAATGGAATTCCAATTGTAATCTTCGTTATCCTCTAATGCTAAACGATCCATTTATAAAGCCCGAAAAAAGATCTGCCACACCAAAATCATCTCTGTTAGTTAATTCTCTAAAAATTTTATTGGGTTCATCATCATATAAAATTGCCGAAATGTAGACTGCATTATTATCATGTAAGACTTTTAAATCTGTTTTATTATTTTGGCCAATAGGTTTCCCGTTAACTGTCTCATACATAATAAAATAAGTGGCGATTTATTTACTTTTCACAGACTTTTCATTTATTTTGCCGTCAATAGAAATATTTTCAGAAGTATATTTAGCCAGAATGGACTTTTTTTGGCCTTAAGTATAAAAGTTTGTACCTATGTTGAAAAGAAGAAAAGCAAGGTGGAACTTAGGCGTAATTTAAGATTTAGGCTGAGCAAGAATAGTTAAATTAACACAAAATGCAAACAAAATGTAATTTTTAGCTCCCGTGATTAGCCACAATTGATTCAAAAAATCATATTTTTTTCTTAATTATTTTTCTGTAAACCAATTTTAGTCTATGTTTGCAACCCCGATCATATCCTCTAACCTAAACGTTATCAATGATTTATAAGATATTTCCCATTTCATTATTTGTGTTTTTTTCTGTATTTATAAGTAAAATAAATTCTACTGATGCTGTATCATCTCGCAAATCAGAAGTAATAATTGATTTGAATCCAA
>CAMDGJ010000134.1 GCA_945897545.1 Flavobacterium psychrophilum | reverse complement strand
CCTGCTTTTGATTTTACAAAAGTGCATCGGGAGGAATAATAACTTTTCCCTGAAAATCCCGAAAAAATAGCCTCTATAAAATTGTCATTCCGACGAAGGAGGAATCCCAGCACTCGAGAGTGGCTACACCAGATTCCTCCTTCGTCGGAATGACAAATAGACACCTTTAATTCGTTGGAGTGAAAACCAATTTTGTCGAAGTTCTAATAATTTCTTCCTTGTTCAATTTCATTTTTCTGAACTTTCCAGTATTGTACATTTCCGCCTGATCGTTGTAATGCTTGCTAAATGGATTTCCGGATTGTCCTGTTGGCAAAACACTCATACTGTTTTCTATATCCGAAAAATCAATAACTCTTCTGGTTGAAGGCCCTCCTTTTACTACATATTCTCCACTATCGGTAAAATCAAAAAACAGGTTGTTAATCACTTCGGTTGAACCTGGAACATTAAAAGGACCAACATTAAAAATGCCTCTCAATGCAGCCACTTTTCCTAAAGGATGCTGGTGTTCTAGAGTATGAACTCGGTCCCAAGTCCAAGAATTGACGTCTTTCCCTAATTGCTTTTCGAGAGCAGTAATGGCTTCGTGAAAGGATTTATTTAGGATTTCAATTCTAGTTTCTTTTTTCTGTTTTGTGTTGATATCATCCCACCAAACAGAATTCTCATTTTTACTTTGCGGTTCTATAATTTGTTTTAAGATATGCGTACTCAAAAGCATATTAAAATCAGTTTCGCCCAACTCATCTTGAAAAGTGTTTTTTAAATATTTGTAAATCCATTTCTGATAAATAGTTGGCGCAATATCAATCAAATTATTAGAACCCTTCCATTTTTTCAGCATTGAAATGGCTTGTTTTTCAGTGTTTGAAAAAGCTTTTGAATCTAAAGCCATTACTAAATTAGTTGCTATATTCGATGTAATTGACGATGTATTGTCATTCAGCATTTTTTCAACGTCTCCTTTAGTCCAATTACTTTTTGGTTCTAATAATTCGACAATTCTCTTGGCTCGATCTTGAGGTAGATAGTACCCAGGGTACAAATAGCCATCCACAGCTTCGGGTTGATTATTTGCTGAATAAATGTAATTCCAACTCGGGTTTATGGCGTGAGGATTTTTGGAGAAATCCAAAAATTCCTTTTTGTCATCTACTCCATTGGTTCCATTTAAAATAAAATTTGAATTAATCGTTTTATCAATTTTATAGAGTTTTCCCGATGTATTCCAAGCTATATTTCCTTTTGCGTCACCATACATAATGTTTAATCCTGGGGCAGCAATTAAAGAAACTCCTTTTCGAAAATCGTTCAGGTTTTTAGAATGGGCTAGTAAATAGGGTGCTTCCAGCATTTGATTGTTTTGCTGGGTGAATATCCAATACATTGCAACGGGTTTCTTATCCTTGATTCCATCCAATAAATCATTCATAATTGGACCGTGTTGCGTTTCTCGAACATCAAAAACCACATCTGAACTGTCTTTGACTTTAATA
The DNA here is from genome assembly GCA_945897545.1 of Flavobacterium psychrophilum. Classification (GTDB taxonomy): domain Bacteria; phylum Bacteroidota; class Bacteroidia; order Flavobacteriales; family Flavobacteriaceae; genus Flavobacterium; species Flavobacterium psychrophilum_L. Next base: position 6,342 of record CAMDGJ010000134.1, on the reverse strand, counting down.
GTTTCTCTTCGGATTTTATATTCCTGAAATCCATTCGGCGTTTTGTATTGATTTTTATTGTTTGGATTATCCCCTTCCTCAAAGAAATCGATATCATCGTTTTCGAACATCGTCAACCCATAAGCATAGTCTCGATTGTGTCCCAATAGCGGAAAGGGAGTTCCGGCCAAATAATAGCCGTACATTTCGTAATCAGGAGTTACAATATGTGCTTCGTACCAAGTGCAGGGTTGCGAAAAAGCAATATGAGGATCATTGGCAAAAATAACTTTACCATTTTTAGTTTTTTGGGGTGCAATAACCCAACTGTTGCTTCCAATGAATGCTGGGACCGGGGAATTATCTAACAAATTGGTTAATAATTTGGAAATTTCAGCATATTCTTTAGATTTACCATCAAAATTTTTGAGATGAGTTGTTCCAAGCGAACCGTCTAAACCAAAATCTTTAAGATATTCAGCACCCCATTTATCGCGAATATCGGTCAACAAAGGATCAGTTTTTTGTGCCATTGCAAAACTAAATGCCATATAGCCAAAAATATTATGAATGTCTTTCATCGTGAATTTATCTTTTTTAATTCCTAAAATTTGAAACTCAATTGGAGTTTTTCCTTCATCCATATATTGATTTATACCTTCAACATAGGCCACAGCGAGTTGAAAAAACTCAGAGTTTTTATCGAGTTTAGCAATTGCTTTTTCAGAATTTTCATCAATTCCCAAACCTGCAAAAAATGTATCTGTTTTTAAAGCTTTCGAACCAAAAATTTCCGATAATCTTCCGGGAGCAATGCGCCGGATCAATTCCATTTGCCATAAACGATCTTGAGCGTGAACATAACCTAGAGCTGTCATGGCATCTTTTTGGGAATTGGCATAAATATGTGGAACGCCGAAATCATCAAAATATACAGTTGTTTCCTTTTGAATATTTCTTAATTCTTGTTTACCTTCGTAAGTAGGTTTCAGATAAAATCCATAACCAAACAACGCAATTGCTATAAAAACTATCAAGCCTAAAATAAGTAGAAGAATCTTTTTTACTATTTTCATATTAAATAAATTGGAAAACAAATATATAGGATTTAAAAGTCATTTTTAACTTATTATTTTAGACTATCTTCAAAAATTATAATTGAAAACTACTATTTTTGTTTAATGTATTCGTGAATTCAATAAACAAAAGTATCTTTGCGATAAAAAAATTAAAGATGAAGAATATTTCTAGAGAAGAGATTTCCAATATGGAGAAAATAGAACGATTAAACTTAATTAATTCTTGTACCGGTTATAAATCAGCAAATTTAATAGCCACTAAATCTTTAGATGGCAAATCTAATGTAGGTATTTTTAGTAGTATAACGCATCTAGGAAGTCATCCTGCTATGATTGGATTTATTATGAGGCCAACAACAGTTCCCAGAGATACATATAAAAACATCAGGGAAACTGGTTTTTTTACTGTGAATCATATAACAGTAGATATGATTGCAGATGCGCACCATACCTCAGCAAATTACGATTTGGGAATTTCAGAATTTGACAAAACAAATCTAGAAGAGGAATACAAAAATAACATCGAAATTCCTTTTGTAAAAGGAAGCCCTGTTCAGTTGTATTGCAAATATATGAATGAATATTATATCAAAGAAAACGATACGATTCATGTTATTGCCTCTATCGAAAACTTGTTTTTTGAAGAAGATCTGCAACACGAAGATGGCTGGTTGCAAATTGATCGAGGCAATGTTATAGCAATAAACGGACTAGATGGTTATTGTTTGCCAAAATTAGTTGACCGTTTTCAATATGCAAGAAAAGACAGTCCAACAAAGTCATTCTTTGAATAACATATACTTCCGGTTTTGCTCAGTTTTGTGATGAAAGATAAAAATAGTTTAAACCATTAAGAACATCAAGGAAATTAAGTTTTAAAGTATTCTTAATGCAACTTAACAACCTTAATGGTTCAAAAAATGAAATGCTTCTAACTAAAAATCTCGCCATTGCTGGCGAGATTTTAAAAATATTTTGGATGATTTTTTAGATGATTAACATAGCGTCACCGTAAGAATAGAATTTATACTCTTCTTTAATGGCTTCTTCATAAGCTAATTTCATTAGGTCGTGACCACAGAAAGCTGAAATCATCATTAACAATGTTGACTTTGGAGTATGAAAATTCGTGATCATACACGTTGCCAAGCTAAAATCGTGAGGTGGAAAGATAAATTTATTTGTCCAACCTTCGAAAGGATTTAACATTCTTTGCGAAGAAACTGAACTTTCGACTGCGCGCATTGATGTCGTTCCTACAGCACAAATACGCTTCTTTTTCGTTTTTGCATCGTTTACAATATCGCAAGCTTCTTGAGTGATTTTCAACTCTTCAGAATCCATTTTGTGTTTCGATAAATCTTCAACCTCAACTGGATTGAATGTTCCTAAACCGACGTGAAGTGTCACTTCGGCAAATTTCACTCCTTTAATTTCTAGTCTTTTCAACAAATGCTTTGAAAAGTGCAATCCAGCAGTTGGCGCTGCAACAGCTCCTTCTTCTTTTGCATAAATCGTTTGGTAGCGATCTGCATCTTCTGGAGTTACTTCTCTATTGATGTATTTTGGAATTGGTGTTTCGCCTAGTTCAGTCAATTTATTTCTAAATTCTTCGTAAGAACCGTCATAAAGAAAACGCAATGTTCTACCACGAGAAGTGGTATTATCGATAACTTCGGCAACTAATGCGTCGTCATCGCCAAAATACAATTTGTTTCCAATACGAATTTTACGCGCTGGATCAACTAGTACATCCCAAAGACGTTGTTCAGCATTTAATTCTCTTAACAAGAACACTTCGATTCTCGCTCCTGTTTTTTCTTTGTTCCCGTACAAACGAGCTGGAAAAACTTTAGTATTATTGATAATCATAACGTCACCTTCATCAAAATAATCGATAACATCTTTAAATGTTTTGTGTTCTATAGTTTGTTTTTTTCTATCGATGACCATTAAACGAGATTCGTCTCTGTTTTCGGCTGGATATTCTGCAAGTAATTTTTTTGGTAAATTAAATTGAAAATGTGATAATTTCATCTTGAAAAGTTAGAAGTTAGAAGTTAGAAGTTAGAAGTTTTTTGCCTTCAACTTGAAAACGACTGCAAAGATACGATTGTGATATAGGCGTTGTCAAGTGTTTTGCTGTTTATTTTTCTTTTCACCGCAAAGACGCCTAGTCGCGAAGCATTATATTTCGGAAATTTTAAAACCGATGTTTTTTAAGTCTTCCCAAAAATCAGGATACGATTTCGAAACCACTTCGGCATTTTCGATAATAATAGGCACTTTTAAAGCCAGCGGGGCAAATGCCATTGCCATTCTATGGTCGTTGTAAGTGGCGATTTTCACATTTGAATTGATTTCTTTTGTAGCCACAAGAGTCAAACTATCATTCGTCACGGAAATATTGGCTCCGAGTTTTGTCATCTCTATTCGAAGTGCTTCAAGCCTGTCGGTTTCTTTAATTTTTAAAGTATGAAGTCCCGTAAGATGACAACCAATTCCCAACCCAAGACAAGTCACTACAATAGTTTGAGCTATATCTGGCGAAGAATTCAGATTGCAGATTAGAGATTGAAGATTGAAGATTGAAGTCTTTCTTAAAACAATGCTGTTATTTTCGAAAACAGTTTCAACACCCAAATTTTTATAAATTTCGACCAAGGAGCTATCGCCTTGCAAACTATTTTGTTTGTAACTCGACAATATAATTTGTGTCCCGATTTCAGACAAAGCTGCCAAACTAAAAAAGTAAGATGCAGAACTCCAATCGGATTCTACTGTAAGCCCACTAACCCCCGAAGGGGGAATTTCGGACAGCGGTGATACTACTATTTTATTTCCTTCAAAACTAGTTTCTACACCAATTTCATTCAAAAGTGCCAACGTCATTTTGATGTAAGGAATGGATGTAATTTCGCCTACCAAAGTCAATTCGATACCATTTTCTAGCTTTGGAGCGATTAATAATAATGCCGAAATGTATTGACTGCTCACATTTGCGGGAATACTTACTTTATGATTTGTGATTTTTTGTCCTATGATTTTAATGGGCGGAAAACCTTCTTCATTTTCGTAAGAAATTTGCGCTCCTAATTGCTGCAAGGCTTCGACCAAAACTTTAATAGGACGCTCGGTCATTCGTTGTGAACCTGTCAAGATTACTTCGCCACCTTCATTTACTGCAAAATAAGCGGTAAGAAAACGCATTGCTGTTCCTGCGTGATGAATGTCTATGAGTTCAAAGTTGGCAGTTGGGAGATGGGAGATGGATCCCGAAGTTTCGGGAGGGAATTGGGAGTTTAAACCCAATGCTTTTTGCATTACTTCGCTGTCATCAGAGTTAGACGTGTTTTCTAAAGTAATATTGGGAAACAAAGCCTGTAATAACAAAAGTCGGTTTGTTTCGGATTTGGAACCCGTTATTGAGACTTCAGAATGCGGATTGCAAATTGCAGATTGCAGATGTAAATTCATATTTGGAATTATGAGTTATGAGTTATAAGTTATGAGTTCCAACTTTCAACTCGACTGATTTCGGTGCGCAATTTACAATTCACAATTTACAATTCATAATTATTTTAATTTGTCGTTGTTTTTGTGACGGTCTTTGTCTCGAACTGATTTCAAATCCATTTTCTTGTCAAAAGCCGCTTGCAAATCAATTCCGGTTTGGTTTGCCAAACATAAAACGACAAAAACCACATCGGCTAATTCTTCACCAAGGTGTTTGTTTTTGTCGCTTTCTTTTTCGGATTGTTCGCCGTATCGACGGGCGATAATTCGGGCAACTTCGCCTACTTCCTCGGTGAGTTGTGCCATATTTGTGAGTTCGTTGAAATAGCGAACACCGTGTTCTTTGATCCATGTATCAACGGCGAGTTGGGAGTTTTTTAGGTTCATATTTACTGTTTTTTAATAACCCTGTCAGGGTTTTGAACCCTGACAGGGTTGGAAGAAGGATTAGTATTCGATTATTAAATCATTAATTTCGTTTATATTTTGTTGCTGATTGTGATAAAAAATAAAGTTTTCTACATCCCCAAATATTTCAACAACCTCTTCTCTTCTTAGTTTTGTGGGTTTGTCAGAAATAACAGTTTCATAAGACGACCAAGGATACAAACTCATTTGTTTTACAAAACCGTGATGAACAGGATTATTATGAATGTAATAAATTAGTTGTTGAAAATATTTTTCAGAAGAAACTAATTTTCTTTCAAAAGTGGTTTCGAATAAACTTCCAGTTCTATTATGACGTTTATTTATAGCTTGTGTATAGGCATTGAACAAATGCGAAAACTGTCTTGATGGGTCAATGGTTTTTGGTTTTTCGGTTGTGTTATAACTTAATTCATTTTCATCAATTTCTGTTTTATCTTTTATTCTAACAAGAAGATGAAAGTGATTTTTCAACAAACACCAAGCATACGTTTCGGCGACGGGTTCTATGTATTTAGCGTACAACCTAAGAAAATGATTGTAATTCTCATTTTCAAGAAATACATCAATTCCATTATTACCTCTATTGTAAATGTGATAATAATTTCCGTGAAGAATGGGTTCTTTTATTTCCATATTTTAATTTTTTAACTATTTTACCCTTTCAGGGTTCGAAACCCTTTGTTGTTATTTAACCCTGTCAGGGTTCAAAACCCTGACAGGGTTGGGTTGGTTGCTAAATGTTAAACCCTCAAAAATCCCAATTCATAAACCATAGGTTGCAATTTCTCGCTTAATGTTTTATAAGATTCTTCAAAAGATTTGAAAGGTACTGGCACAAAATCGCCGCTGGCATTTCTTGCTTGCAATGCTTTACGGATTTGATACCAACCCACATCAGGACGATTCAATTTTAACTCATCTCTTACGGTTCTTACATCAGTTTGTTCAAAATAAGCTTGCCATAATTTTTTGCCTTCAGCTAAAACGGCTTTGGCATCTTGTGAAAGTTTTTTATCTTTTAAGTATTGCACCATAAAATCAGATTCAAAACGGTCTGGCGCGTTAACGTCTTCGTCGGTAAAGGGGATAAAATGATTGACGATGCTCCATTTTTTATCGTTCCATTCGAGGTCATTGGCACTTGCCGTAAGGTTACTACCGTTGAATAACATCCAGATTAAACAATCGTTTTTGAACTCCGCGGTTAATGGTTCGGTTGGAATTAAAAACTGATCTCTATCATTGAGCCAAGTTTGTTTTATTAATCTCCTCACAGAATAAACAATGGCAACTTGCCAAAGGTTTTCAGGAGTAATATACAAACCACCTCCATTACCTC
>CAMDGJ010000133.1 GCA_945897545.1 Flavobacterium psychrophilum | reverse complement strand
CTAAAAAATGTCTAAACGAAGCACAAATACATTTTATAAACTTCATCAAATACAAAAAAAACTCCTCTATCTTGAGGAGTTTTTATACCAATATTTTTCAAATCCTATTTTTTTACAATTTTATCTAAAACTGCTTTTTCAGGATAATTAATGACGTTGATTGTGATTTCTTGGTTTTTAATAGTTTTTCCTTCAATTACATAAAGCTTTCCATTCCCAACAGTAATATTACTTTTGTCAAATTCAACATCGCCATATTTCAAACAGTTTTTGATATCGATGGTATCGATCCATTTTTCAGCTAGTACTTGCGAAGCGTTATCGGAATAATAAAATGGTTTATTTCTTAAATCATTCAATACTCTGGCATTTGGAAAATAATTACAACGGGTGTCTTTTCCGCTGAATACCGCAGCAACAAAAAAACAACCCATAATTAACCCTACTAAATAATAGGCGAAACGATGTGAAAATTTCATATTTTAATTTTCGGCAAAGATAAAAGAAAGTTTATTTAAAACACGATTAAATTAATATCGTTACTTGGTAAATCAAACCAATCTCCTATAGCATTGTTAGTAAGGATTCCGTGGTATAAATAAACACCATTTTTTAAACCTTTATCCCGTCTAATAGCACTTTCTAAACCTCCATCTTCTGCAATTTGCAATAAAGAAGGAGTTATGATATTGCTTATCGAAAGTGAAGCTGTTTTTGAATACCGTGAAGGAATATTGGGTACGCAATAATGTAATACGTTATTTTTGACAAATGTTGGTTTTTCATGCGTTGTCACTTCCGAAGTTTCAAAACATCCTCCAGTATCAATGCTAACATCAACTATTACGGCTCCTTTTTTCATATGTTCGACCATAGTTTCAGTTACGATTACAGGGCATCTTTCCTTACCTCGCATAGCGCCAATGGCAACATCACATCTTCTTAAAGCTTTCAATAAAGATTTAGGTTGAATGGTAGAAGTAAAAATACGTTGATTTAAATTGTTTTGTAAACGGCGTAATTTTGTGATAGAATTATCGAAAACTTTTACGTTTGCACCCAAACCAATTGCGGTTTTTGCAGCAAATTCTCCAACTGTTCCAGCACCTAAAATGACTACATCAGTCGGTGGAACTCCAGAAATATTCCCAAAGAGTAAACCTTTTCCAAATTCATTAGTAATCATTAATTCGGCAGCAATTAAAACAGAAGCTGTTCCAGCAATTTCGCTTAATGATTTCACACAAGGATAAGTGCCATCCTCATCTTTTATATATTCAAAAGCTAGAGCGGTAATTTTTTTCTTTGACAAGGCTTCAAAATATGATTTTTTTCTAGTTTTTAATTGAATTGCAGAAATGATAATAGTTTCAGGACTTATCATTACAATTTCAGCTAGAGTAGGCGGTTCTACCTTTAACAACATCGGACAACCGAATACTTTTTTAGTATCTTTTGTAATTTCTGCTCCTGCATCAGAATATTCTTTATCAGAATAACTCGAACTTTCTCCTGCACCAGCTTCTATCATAACACGATGACCTTGATAAGTTAGCGAGTTTACGGCATCTGGTGTGAGACAAATTCGGCGTTCTTGATAACTGGTTTCTTTTGGTATACCAATGAAAAGTTCGCTTTTGTGTCTAGCAACTTCAAGTTTTTCTTCTTGGGGTAATAACTGTTGTTTAGTGAAAGGAGTTATCGACATTGGTTCTGTAAAATTAGTGGTACAATTTACGGAAAAAGTTTTAGAAACATGAAAATATTGGTGATAAAGGCAAAATTAAGCTGAAATTTAAAATCAAAACAAAATTTTCTCCATCTTAATGTCAGCTCTCTCATAATTGCTAGATTCTAATGGCAGTTCGTCAAAACCAAATTTTTTATACAAATAGATTGCTGGTAATAGCTTTCGGTTTGAGTATAAGATAAGTTTCTTTATCCCTTTTTCATGAGCTATAAGTAAACAATGTTACATTAATTTTTGTCTAATCCCTAGACCTTGAACACCATTTGTAACTGCCATTTTACTAAGCTCAAAAGTTGGTTTATCAATTTTTAACAAGGATACTGTGCCTACAATTTTGTTATTGTATTTGGCATAAAATATCATTCCGCCTTTATCAATAATTTCTCCTTGTGGGTCAGAAAGTATTAGTTCGTCTTTTGCTTCTACTTTGAAATATTTTTTGAGCCATTCCAGATTCAATATCTTTATTTCCTCCTTTAATTCAGGAGAAAAGGGTATGATCATTACAGTGTTGGGTAGATTATTTCAGGAAATTTAAAGTAAAGATAAGGAGCGTTTCCCGTCAGGAAGTACCCTGATCTGGATAACTGAATGTGAATCAGGAATAAGATTAGGTGTTTTTTCGGCCCATTCAATAAAACACCAATTTCCTGAGTAAAAATATTCATCCGCTCCCATATCAAGAGCTTCAGTTTCTTTGTTCAGCCTATAAAAATCAAAATGATAAACTATTTGATTATTAGTAGTTTGATATTCGTTCACTAAAGAAAAAGTTGGACTACTTGTTGCGCCGCTTACTCCGAGTTCTTTTGCCAAAGCTTTTATTAAAGTAGTTTTTCCAACGCCCATTTCTCCGTGAAAAAGGATCACTTTATGCGGATTTTCATCTAAAATTTGCTGAGCAACTTTACTAATTTCGTCTAATGAAAAAATAATATTCATAAATTCAGTGTTCAGTATTCAGTGTTCAGTGTCCAAATTTGCAAACTGACCACTGAATACTGATTACTATTTATTTCGGGTTAAAAATCAAAAACGGAATAATCATTTCTTCCAATGAAATTCCGCCGTGTTGATAAGTATTTTTGTAATAACTTACATAATGGTTGTAATTATTTACGTACGCCAAAAACAAATCATTTTTTGCAAAAATATAGGAACTGCTCATATTGATGGTGGGTAAGCCAATGTTTTTAGGCTCTTTCACGGCATAAACATCTTTATTTTCATAAGACAAGCTTCTTCCGGTTTTGTAACGTAAATTGAGGCTTGTATTCCTGTCTCCAATAACTTTCGAAGGGTTTTTAACGTTTATGGTTCCATGATCTGTGGTCAAGATTAATTTGAAACCTAATTTTTGTGCTTGTTGAATAATTTCTAAAAGAGGTGAATTCTTAAACCAACTCAATGTCAATGAACGATAGGCTTTATCATCAGAAGCAAGTTCTTTGACCACATCCATTTCGGTTTTTGCGTGCGAAAGCATATCTACAAAATTATAAACTACCGTTATCAAATCATTGCTTTTTAACGACTTGAAATTTTCTACTAGCTTTTTTCCAGCAGAGAGATTAGTAATTTTGAAGTAATCTTGTTTGATATTCAATCCCAATCGTTTTAATTGTGCTGTTAAAAACTCGGCTTCATACAAATTTTTTCCGCCTTCTTCAGGATCATTTTTCCAATATTGCGGAAACTGTTTTTCCATTTCAAGTGGCGTCAATCCAGAGAAAATTGCATTTCGTGCATATTGTGTTGCCGTCGGGAGGATGGCATAATAAGGAACTTCCTTTTCTAATTTATAATGATTTCCCACTACGCTTTCGAAAACTTTCCATTGGTCGTAACGCAAATTATCAATTACTACAAATAATATAGGCTTGTCTTTTTTTACAATTTCTGGAACTACTAATTCCCTAAATAAATTATGAGAAAGAACTGGTTTATTAGCTTTTGGAGCATACCAATCTTCGTAATTACGCTCTATAAATTTCCCAAATTGTGAATTAGCTTCTGCCTTTTGCGATTCCAGAATTTCAATCATACTGTTATCGTCAATGTTTTCGAGTTCTAATTCCCAAAAAATCAATTTTTTATACAATTCCACCCAATCTTCGTAGGAATTGACCATCGCCATTTCCATCGAAATTTTTCGAAATTCTTTCTGGTAATCCAAAGTAGTTTTTTGCGAAACTAATCGCGAATGATCTAAGTTCTTCTTTAAACTCGACAAAATTTGATGCGGATTCACTGGTTTAATTAAATAATCAGCGATTTTAGCGCCAATGGCTTCCTCCATAATGTATTCTTCCTCACTCTTGGTAATCATAATCATCGGAATCGAAGATTTCTTTTCCTTCATCTCCGAAAGGGTTTCCAAGCCGCTCATTCCAGGCATATTTTCATCCAGAAAAACAATATCAAAATTTTCGTTTTCAAAAATGTCAATGGCGTCCCGACCGTTGTTGCAAGTCGTTACACTGTAATTTTTCTTTTCCAGAAATATAATATGTGATTTTAAATAGTCAATTTCATCATCAACCCAAAGTATTTTTATAATATCCATAATTGTAAGTAATAAGTGTTTAAAAGTACACATTCAATACGCCAAATTAACTTTTTTATTATCGTATGTTGCCAATAAAGTGATAATTTAATATTATTTTAAGGTATTGGCTATTTCATTGCGAGGGACGGAGCAATCTCATTCGTTACTATTTAGTTAGAAGAAATAAAATGTTGAATTTTTCTTTTGCAGCATTTACTAAATAATCTGTGTGTTTCTTTTATGATGGTACATTTGTTCAAAAGAAGGATTCCCAATACAAAAAACTAACTAATCTTCTCTGGTGCTCGATTGCGTTGAGTACGTACTTAAATTAAATGACAAAAAACGTAGCGTTTGCAACGCCCTTAATAAAAAAAAGGAAAAAGAGCGGCGTTGCAAACGCTTGATTCAGTTTATAAGAGTAAGTTGTCACTCGATGCAATTGAGCACCAGATTAGGATAATTCGGGTTTTTCTTTGAGTTCTATATAATTTGCTTTTTCTGACATTTAGATTGTTTAAAGTTTATATGTTAAATATCATATGGTTTTCCAAAATGATATCCGTAACACTTTCCTGCAAGTCTTGCAATAGCATCATAATTATCACTTATGCCATTAAAGACTTTTAGATTATTAATGATTTCTAAATAATATACTTCGACTAAACTATTAATATAATCATCTACAACACATGGATTTATTATGTTAAGATTTTTAGGTATTTTTTCCTCCTCATTTAGAAGTTTATACGCTTCAAATAACTTGTGAGAGTCAATTATTATTTTCAATCTCATATTTGCTAAATCCTCTTCAATAATCATCATAGCTTCACTATTTGAATGTTTTCTAACCATTTTTATATTCAAATAATAATGATCATGGTATTTTTCAGATTTATAAGAAAAATCGACATCATCAATAGTCGCTATTGTTTGTATAGTTTTAACTAATTTTTCTAATTGCTTATTCATAATTTATAATATTAAAGGATTAATAAATGGTTTTCCAGTTAAGTTAATTAAATCTTTTTGAATACAAGATAAATCAAGAGATAAAGGAATAATACTTCCTCTTCTTGAATCAGCTGTTGTAAATATATTAATATTTGTAAGCAATTCTTTAGTTGTTTTCTCAACACTAAGTCTATTACTACTTACATTTAATGAAAAATTATCTTTTTCAATAATATTGCCATCAGTAGCATATATAAAATAAAAATTATTAACAAACATTTCTTTAGTTAAAATGATATCTGTTTTCATTTTTAAAGATTCGTAAAGTCTATTATTATTAAAAAAAATAGAATCTAAATCTCCATTTTGCCCTATACTTTTAAGAACACCCGTACCTGAAATATATTTACTTTTATAAAGACTTAAATTAATTTGTTATCATAAAACTCAGAATCATTATACCATATTAAATTTTTCAAAGTTGAGTTATGAGCTGTTTTGGACTGTTTATAATTTGACATATCGGTATAAACTTCTATTAAGTCATTTAGACATCGAATAGAAGCCCAATTGAAAATTTCTTTGGAAGAGTTTCCGTTAGTACTTAATAAAGAATAATGTTCAGAAAACAATCTTCTTTTTAAGTTGTCCGTTTCCCCAACTGCCATAGGAACAAATTTCCTCTCCAATTTTCCATTAATAATAAATTCTAATCTTAAACCATAAATATAAACACCTGGTAAATTAAGATTTGAATAATGATTAACATTAGAAGGATTAAAGTTAGTAAAACCATTACTAGGATGCTGAAATTGAATTGTCATTTTTATTTTTTTTTAAATTAGTTAATATTACACTTTTTCATAATTATGCTCCATTCCGCAACGGCATGGATACATTTTTAAACTCTGTTGTATTTCGTTTTTAAATTCTAATAAATTCTCGGTATTAATTTCCAAATCCCAAGAAAAAAAATCAATTTCGTTGAGATGGTAGATTACTTTCATAAATGGAACATTGTTTCTTTTTGTTCTCATAAAAACCAAATGAGTATCTAAAAAATATAAATATTTTTTAGTCGTTTTATTTTCAATTCCCGAAATCCAATCTAATATGCGTTCAAAATCTTCAATTAAAAAAATTTCAATTGGTTTTGAGAACGCTCCTTCTTTATTGTTAATGCTTATTTCAACATCCAACCAATCGCTATTAAATAGTTTAATTTCAATTTCACTTAATTCTAAATGATACTTTTCAATTCGTAATTCGAAAGTTTCTCCTAAATGATTTTTTAACTTCATACTTTTATTTTTTGACAATAAATTCTATCAATTGCAATGCGAATCCAAATAATATTAAAAACAAAGCAATTAAAAATGCAAATGGTGGAATCTTAGCTACTTTTAATACAAACGGTGAATAAGCATCTTTTAACTCAACACTCGCATTCGTTCGTTTTAAAAAAGTGAAGCTGATAAAATTTATAAAACAGATTAACGTAATCCATAAACCTAATGTTGCAAATGTCATATAACATTGTTAATTAATTATAAAGAAATCTATTGATGAGTAATAAAATAATCATTAGAAAATGCTTCTCTTTGAGTATGTCTATAAGCTACTAAAATTCCTTTTTTAGCAATACTATAATCTACACAGCACCCATTGGAACTCATCAATTTTACTTTAGTCGCATCCATCCAATAATGACCAAAGAAAACAGGAATATGTTCTTTTTCATAATAAAAATCATAATCGTGATTAAAAGTAGAAATATCTTTATCAATCATGTGCTCTGGAAGTGAAGCAAAATCAACGCCGAACAAAGTTCGCTTTCTAGCTTGCCACCATTTTATTCTGGCTTCTGTTCTTGGTTCTGAACCGTGATCTTCATAGTGTAAGGTTTCAGGTAATTTAAGTTCTTTTCCTTTCAGCAAGATTTCAATAGATTTATATAAATTGGGTGTAGCATAAACCATTCTCAGCCCTTCTTCATCTAATCTATCTACTTTTGACTTTTTTATATTTTCTATAGCATCCACTTCCCATTGTGCATGTACCGCTTTGAAATGTTCCGACTCAAGCGCTATTGGCAATTGAGCCATCCAATCTAAATAACCGTCAATGTCCTTCCCTAAAAAAGCAGCATCGGTTTCTTTTACTTGTCCTATTTTTGCTTGACTTCTAAACGATTTACCTTCTTTATTTTTATAATTTAACTCTAAAAAGTTCAATTCATGGTTCCCCATTAAAGCAATCGCATTTCCTGATTCCTGCATTTTTTTGACCAATTCAACAGTTTCAAATATTTTTGGACCTCGGTCTATATAATCTCCTATAAAAACTGGGAAACAATCAGGATGGCTATAGATTCCGTCGTTATTACTATAACCCATTTTTTGAAACAATTGTACTAAAGCATCAAAATGCCCGTGAATATCGCCTATGAAATCGGGTTGCTTGTTTTGGTTGTAATCAATAATTAATTTACTCATGAATTTTGTTTTTCTTTTAATTCTTCTCTCATTTTTCTTAAGATTTCAACGGTAGATTTTTCGATTTCAGACTCTTTATCTGAATTTAAAAATTCTGTGATTAAGAGTA
>CAMDGJ010000132.1 GCA_945897545.1 Flavobacterium psychrophilum | reverse complement strand
GGAAGGTTTTGATTATATTTAAGAAAAACTTAAATTAATTTACTGCTCCTTCTAAATCTGCACCAGCTTTGAATTTCACTACATTTTTAGCAGCGATTTGTATTGTTTTTCCTGTTTGAGGATTTCTTCCGTCTCTTGCAGCTCTAGCTGAAACTGACCATGATCCGAAACCTACCAAAGATACTCTTCCTCCTTTTTTCAAAGTACTACCTACGTTTCCTAAAAATGATTCTAAAGCTAGTTTTGCAGCAGCTTTTGTAATTCCTGCATCAGCAGCGATAGCGTCGATTAATTCTGATTTGTTCATAATGTTTAGTTATTAAATGTTGGTTAAAAAAACTTTGTTAATAATAGCAAATTTAATAGGATTTACTAGCTCTACAAGCGTTTTGTTTAATTTTAGTTCGTTTTGTTGATAACTTACATTTTTTGTTCATAAGGCAAGGAAAATTAGGTATAAATCAACCAAAATCAACCATTTTGTTGAGGTTAATACGCTTTTGCTTCGTCAGAAAATGTGATTCCATTCAATAATTCGGGTGTGCTCATCTTCTTTTTGCCTGGAAACAGTATGCTTAACACCTGTATAAACCCATCTTTTACTGCGATTTTCATTTCTTTTTTGTTGCAAATCAGGCTTCCGTTGTTGTAATTATGATCTTCCAAAGTCATTTTTGCTTCGTGAATTTTTACATTCCAGTCCTCGTTTTTGTCACTAATAAAACACCAAGCTGAAGGATACGGATTTAAACCTCGAATTAAATTATAGATTTCAACCGCAGGTTTTGACCAATCGATCTTGCAATTTTCTTTATTTAACTTGTGAGCCGTTCTAATTTCAGGATGCTCCTTTTGTATCATTGTAGTTACATTTCCTTTTTCAATTAATGCCAAAGTCTCCAAGACAGTTTCACTTCCCAATTGCATTAATCTGTTGTGCAATTGTCCTGCGTTTTCGTCTGAAGCAATAGCTATTTCAGAACTGAGAATCATTGCACCAGTATCTATTTTATCATCAATAAAGAAAGTGGTAACTCCAGTTTTTATATCACCGTTTATTATTGCCCAATTGATAGGAGCGGCTCCACGATAATTTGGCAATATGGATGCATGTAAGTTGAAAGTGCCAAATTTCGGCATTTTCCAAACCACTTCCGGTAACATGCGGAAGGCCACTACAATTTGCAAATTAGCATTTAAGGCTTTCAATTCCTCCAAAAATTTTTCATCTTTCAGATTAGTGGGCTGTAATAAAGTAAGATTGTTATCTAAAGTATATTCTTTAACAGCCGAATATTTTATTTTTTGGCCACGACCAGCCGGTTTATCTGCTGCGGTAATAACGCCTACTATAGTATAGTTGTTCTTGATTATGGTGTCCAGAAGGCCAACGGCAAATTCAGGTGTTCCCATAAATACGATTCTTAATTTTTCCATTGTAATTGTGAGGCAAGACTTGTCCGCTGCGGCAGAAGCAATCTCCTTTTTATTTTAGTGAATATTTATTGTTTGGTTTTACAGCAATTTTATCATTTTCCAGTAAGTTTTGCAAAGCAAAGATAACATCATCTTCGGTGTTTTTTGATAGTTTTTGAATTTCTCTTGAATTCAAGTCTTGTATTTTTAATAATCCAATTATTTTTTTTGAAGCTAAAGAACTGTCACCAGATTTCTTTTTGTTTGAAATGCAATAGGAACAAATTCCACAATCTGTTTCAGCTTTTTCTCCAAAATATTCCAGAATCAATTTGCTCTTACATACTTTCTTCTCATTGATATAATGTAAAACCGATTCGAATTGGGCGATTTTTTGTTTATTTTGGGTTTCAAGATATTTCGAAACCCTGTTTATGGTCCTTTCGTCTTCGCGAACTTCATTGAAAATAATGGTGGCGTCATTGTTTTTTTTGTGATAATCAATAATATCAAGACCTTTTAGCTTTTCTAAAATAGAATGAATTAAAATTTCGTCGCAATTTGATTTCTTTGCAATTAAAGAGATATTAATAGCAGTTTGCGATTCATAAATTCCCGGATAGGTTCTAAGGATTGACAATACAAGGGGTTCTTCTTTTGGATTTAAACTTATATACCGAATCACTTCTTTCGACGGAATTATAAATTGCATTGTGATTTTCTCTGAATATTCTTGAGACAAACTCAAAATTCCCTGACGGTCTAAAAATTGAATTGCATTAAAAGTCTTCAAAGTTGGAAATCCATATTTTTGGCAAAAATGATTCAAATTGAAAGAAAACTGTTCGTTGATTCCTTCTCCATAAGCGATTTGAAAATACGTACACAATTTGATGTAAATCTGAGTAAGAATTTGTTTGTCCGGCAGGATATTTATAAATTGGCTTTGGGCTTGAGCCTTATCTGACGCACTAGTGAGTAGAATTGCAAAAGCTTTCTCTTCATCTCTTCCGGCACGACCGGCTTCTTGATAATAACTTTCGATACTTTCAGGAAGATGAATGTGAATCACCGTTTTTACATTCGATTTGTCGATTCCCATTCCAAAGGCATTGGTCGCAATCATAATCTGAACTTCTTCGTTCATCCACAGACTCATATTTTTCTCTTTGTCCTTAACTGATAATCCGCCGTGGTAATAAGTGGCCTTGAATCCCAAGGATTGCAATTGAGAAGCTGTTTCCGAGCAAGATTTCCTATTTCGCACATAGATGATAGAAGGTTGAGGATTCTTCTTTAAAATTTGCTCCATTCGATACAATTTATCCTCCACTTCAAAAACCATATAAGCAATATTTTTTCTGGCAAATGATTTCTTGAAGATCGCTGGTTTCTCTAATCCTAACTGAAGAATTACATCGTCAAGAGCCCTATTTGTTGCTGAAGCAGTAAGTGCTAGGAATGGAACTTTTGGGAAATGAGTTTTTAAATGGGCGATTTTCAAATAAGCGGGCCGAAAATCGTGTCCCCATTGCGATACACAATGTGCTTCGTCAATAGCAATTAGATTGATGGATAAATTTTTAATGCGTTCTAAAATCCAGTCTGATTGCAAACGTTCAGGCGACAAATACAAGAATTTATAATTACCAAATTCGCAATTGTCCAAAAGCGTAATCATTTCGTCAGACTGAATTCCGCCAGTCAAAGCAATGGCTTTGATGTCGAGTTTTTGCAAACTTTGTACTTGGTCTTTCATTAGGGCAACTAAGGGGGAAATAACGAGGCAAATTCCGTCTTGCATAATTGCTGGAATTTGAAAACAAATCGATTTTCCACCACCCGTTGGCATCAGCCCAAAAGTATCATTTCCCTCTAAAACTGAATTAATAATTTCACTTTGAGGAGACCTAAATTCGTCGTGTTTCCAGTATTTTTTAAGAATTTGTAATGCTGCTTGCATCTTTCAGATTAAACCGGTTACTAAATTTGGTCTAAGATAAATAAAATTCTATTATCAAGCGTGACTTTTGGAACTTCTATTAGTTCGTAGCCGTAATTTTGATAAGTTTCTGTAAGATGGTTGTGAATGAGTTTTGCTTGTTCAAAGTTCTCGTAACGGGCTTCATCGCTCACATATATATCTTCCCAGGGCGGAAGAATAAATATTTTTGTATATAAATTTTCACGACATGCCAAGTCAAAATGAGTAGGATAGCTATCGCCAATATAATGCATATACGCTAATACATCAGGAATTCCGCGGTCGATAAAAACGACATCATGTTTTTCTTCTGTGGCGTTTTTGAATTGTTTTTTTCGTCCTTCTAATAGTAATTCGCTAAAAAGCAGCGGATTTTCTAGAAACAACTGTTCGATTCCTTGTTTCTTTGCTTCTAGGGTAACTTGTCTGGAAATTTCAGGATAACAGCAAAAACCTTTTTCTATCAATCTATCGATGATCGTACTTTTTCCAGTTCCCGGTCCACCAATGATTACAATAATTTCTTTGTTCACGTTTTTAAAATAAACCGTAAATTTACCTAAAGTTATCTAGATTTTTAAAAATTACTTAAAAATATCACTTTCTTTCTTTTCTAAAAAGGTTAATCTTCTTTACAAAATTTAATTTTTATAAATTTGCTTCCCAGATTGTGGACTAAAATCTGCTCCCGAAATTTCGGGACTAAAATCTAAAATCTAAAATCTAAACTGTATATTTGCTTTTATTTTAATTTCAGAATGGAAACAGAAAAAGAAAAAGAGACCAGAGAGTTTTATGAAAGATTAAAAGTGGAACTAGATATGAGCAATACATGGCCAGCTGAATATTTGTATAAATTTATCGTTCCAACTGAGAATGATAATGTTATACGTGTTGAGGAAGCTTTTGATTGTATGGGAGCAGTACTAAAAACAAAAAAATCCAAAACGGGCAAATTCACGAGTATATCCGTTGATGTCACAATGAAAGATGCTCAAGAAATAGTTGACAAATACATTGAAGTTTCTACCATTAAAGGTATTATTTCGTTATAAATATGAACGCAAAATATATAAAAGAAGTTGCAAACGACGTGGTTTTTAATTTGGAATATAATGCTGAAAGAACGCATTTGATTATTCCTGAATATGGTCGTCATTTGCAAAAATTAATCGATCAAGCAACAGTTATTGAAGACAAAGAACAGCGCAATAAAGCGGCAAAATACATTATTCAAGTAATGGGAAGCTTGAACCCTCATTTGCGTGATGTTCCTGATTTTCAGCATAAATTATGGGATCAAATCTTTATTATGTCTGATTTTAAATTAGATGTTGAATCTCCATATCCAGTTCCTACTCGTGAAGTATTACAGTTAAGACCCGATGTTTTACAATATCCACAAAACTTTCCAAAATACAGATATTACGGCAATAACATAAAGTATATGATTGACGTTGCCAATAAATGGGAAGAGGGCGAAATGAAAAATGCATTGGTAAAAGTGATTGCCAATCACATGAAAAAGTCCTACTTAAGTTGGAATAAAGACACTGTAAAAGACGATGTAATTTTCGAACATTTATTTGAATTGTCAGGCGGAAAATTAAATATGCTTCAAAGCACGGAGGAACTTTTAACCACTACAGATTTATTGCGAACAAATAAGCGAGTTTCCAATAAAATCAGTCCAGCAGGTCAACCCAAAATTCAAAGCAACAAGAATTTAAAAGTAGGAAAGATAAATCCTACACACAAAAACCAAAACAGAAAACCTTTGTAAAACAGTTATGAGTTATAATTTATGAGTTTGTCGCAGGCAACCCATAACCCGTAACCCGTAAACCATAACATAAAAAAATGGGAATATTCAAAATAGAAGGCGGCGTTAGTCTAAAAGGCGAAATCACACCACAAGGTGCGAAAAATGAAGCATTGCAAATTTTATGTGCAATATTATTGACAGACCAAAAAGTGACTATCAATAATATTCCAGATATAATTGATATTAATAAACTAATTACACTTGTGGGGAATCTAGGGGTGAAAATTCAAAAAAACGGATCTGGTTCCTATACTTTTCAAGCTGATGAAGTAAATATAAATTATCTTGAAACCGAAGCTTTCAAAAAAGAAGGAGGATCACTTCGTGGTTCAATTATGATCGTTGGTCCACTTTTGGCACGTTTTGGCAAAGGATATATTCCAAAACCTGGTGGGGATAAAATAGGACGTCGAAGATTAGATACCCATTTTGAAGGATTTATAAATCTTGGAGCAAAATTCCGTTACAACAGAGAAGACCATTTTTATGGAGTTGAAGCTCCAGAAGGATTGATTGGAGCTGATATGTTGCTCGACGAAGCTTCAGTTACCGGAACTGCTAATATTGTTATGGCTGCAGTTTTAGCAAAAGGAACTACCACTATTTATAATGCTGCTTGTGAGCCTTATCTGCAACAGTTGTGTAAAATGATGAATGCAATGGGAGCTAAAGTTTCTGGTATTGGTTCCAATTTATTGACGATCGAAGGTGTTGAAAGTCTAGGAGGTTGTACTCACAGAATTCTTCCGGATATGATTGAAATTGGAAGTTGGATTGGTCTTGCAGCAATGACCAGAAGTGAAATTACAATCAAAGATGTAAGCTGGGAAAATTTAGGCCTGATACCAAATGTATTTAGAAAACTAGGTATAACATTAGAAAAAAGAGGCGACGATATTTATATCCCTGCACACAAAGATGGTTACGAAGTAAAAACAGATATTGACGGTTCTATTTTAACTGTTTCTGACGCTCCCTGGCCTGGATTTACTCCTGATTTGTTGAGCATCGTTCTTGTTGTGGCAACCCAATGTAAAGGAGATGTTCTGATTCATCAAAAAATGTTTGAAAGCCGCTTGTTTTTCGTGGATAAATTGATTGACATGGGCGCAAAAATTATATTGTGTGATCCGCACAGAGCAGTTGTTATTGGTCACGATTTTAAGTCGCAACTCAAAGCCACTACAATGTCTTCTCCCGATATTAGAGCAGGAATTTCATTATTAATTGCAGCGCTATCAGCAAAAGGAACCAGTACTATTCAAAATATCGAACAAATCGACAGAGGTTACGAACGAATTGATGAACGATTGAGAGCCATTGGAGCCAAAATTGTGAGAGCGTAATTTGAATTACAACTCTAAGCAGTAATGATTTTTTAAACCTTGCTCGTTTTTATAATAGCGCAAATGACAAACGAAGAAACTGCAGTAAAGGCCACTTATTTTAGTATAGTTGGTAATATTTGTTTGGCATTAATTAAAGGTTTGGCTGGGTTTTTCGGGAATTCTTATGCATTAATTGCGGATGCAATCGAATCAACTACAGATATTTTTGCATCGCTATTAGTATTGTTTGGAATTAAATATTCGAATAAACCAGCTGACGAAAATCATCCTTATGGACATGGCCGTGCTGAACCATTAATTACCTTTCTAGTAGTGGGTTTTCTGATTACTTCAGCCACTATTATTGCTTACGAAAGTATTATCCACATTGAAACACCTCACGAATTACCAGAATCCTGGACTTTAATAGTTCTGGGAGCCATAATTATTTGGAAAGAATATTCCTTTCGTTTGGTGATGAAAAGAAGTGTAGAATCGAATAGCTCTTCTCTAAAAGCCGATGCTTGGCATCATCGCAGCGATGCAATAACATCGGTTGCAGCATTTAGTGGAATTGCCATAGCCTTGTTTTTGGGAAAAGGTTACGAGTCAGCGGATGATTGGGCAGCGCTTTTTGCTGCGGGATTTATTTTTTATAACAGTTATAAAATATTTAGACCTGCACTCGGAGAAATAATGGACGAACATTTGCACGACGACTTGATTCTCGAAATCAGAAAAGTCGCCCAACAAGTAAATGGAATTGTGAATACCGAAAAATGTTTTATACGAAAAGCGGGAATGAAATACCACGTCGATTTGCACGCCATTGTTAATGCCAATATTACGGTGAGAGAAGGTCACGAAATTTCTCATGTTCTCAAAGATACTTTACGGGAAGTAATCCCAGAATTAGGACATGTTTTGATTCATATTGAACCTTCAGATTATTAAAAGACAACAAGTCTAGTATTAAAAAAGCGGGACAGATTTTTATTTAAGTAATTAGAATAAAATAATGTCGTATTTTATTTTTTATATGTAATATTATTTGTATATTTATCTCATTATGAGTTATATAACACTTAAAAAAGAAGAGATTGAGGTATTAGAACACCTTCATCAAAATAGCCCTAATAATACCGTTAGAAAACGTAGCCAATGTCTTGTTTTATCGCATCAAAGACGCAAGATTAATGACTTGGCTTCTATTTTTAATGTCAGCCGCAGAACGATTGAACGGTGGTTTGATAGTTGGGCTGAAATTGGGGTTGATTCCCTTGCTATATCAGAGGGTAGAGGAGCGAAAACCCTTTTAAAAGACTATTCCGAAGAGGTTTCTGAGCAATTAAAACTTCACAATAGAAATTTAAAAAATGTATTAATTTACTTTGAAGTACAACACAATATTATAAT
>CAMDGJ010000131.1 GCA_945897545.1 Flavobacterium psychrophilum | reverse complement strand
ATAAGGTTGCATTTGGCGCAACTTCTACTTCAGGTTTTGAAGGAACTGGACCAACTGGAACAGCTTTAACAAATTCTACTTCAGCACAAAGAAACCTTAGCGGCTGCACAGACACAAATAACAATGCTACTGATTTTACAGCGGCAACTCCTGCGCCAAAAAACTCAGGTACAGCAATTAACACTTGCTCTTTGTCTGTTAAACAAAATTCAATAGCTGGATTAAACATATATCCAAACCCCGTTAAAAACGGAAATTTATACATTACTTCTAACAGCAGCAATGCAAAAACGGTTGCGGTTTATGATATTTTAGGAAAACAAGTTTTAAACTCCAAAACTTCAAACAATGCAGTAAGTGTTGCCAACCTTAAAAGCGGTGCCTATATTGTAAAAGTAACTGAAGACGGAAAAACAGATACTAGAAAGTTAATTATTGAATAATTAATTTTACATATTATTTTAAAAGCTCTAACGAAAGTTAGGGCTTTTTTGTTTGTCATTTCGACCGTAGTTGAGATGAAATAATGGTTCTCGACTGCGCTCGAACTGACAATAAGACCAATTTATATGTCTAATTGGTATAAATCACATAAAAAAGAGTAGCGCCATTTTAGTTTTGAATTTACCGACAAAGACTAGCCCGCTATTTGTCATTCCGACGCAGGAGGAATCTCAACAAATGTGAGTAACAGGGTGAGATTCCTCCTGCGTCGGAATGACAAAACTATACAAAGCATTCCTGTAAAATCAAAAGCAAAATGGCAAAACCAATGAAATCAACTGATGAGATTTCTCCTTCGTCGAAATGA
Source organism: Flavobacterium psychrophilum (assembly GCA_945897545.1). Classification (GTDB taxonomy): domain Bacteria; phylum Bacteroidota; class Bacteroidia; order Flavobacteriales; family Flavobacteriaceae; genus Flavobacterium; species Flavobacterium psychrophilum_L. Next base: position 7,298 of record CAMDGJ010000131.1, on the reverse strand, counting down.
CAAAATCATACAAATAATTTTACCTTTGCTTAAAAATACTTCTTGAATCTTACTCCTGACATATTTACGATTTCAAGCCAAAAGCAATTTGAAAAAATAGCGCTAAAAGTATTTCGTTTCCAATACGAAAACAACTTGGTCTATAAAGAATTTTGCGATTTTTTAAAAACAGATATCCAAAAAGTAAAATCATTGGAGCAAATTCCTTTTTTACCTATCCAGTTTTTCAAAAGTCATAAAGTGGTTTCCAATGATCCCGAAGCCTCGGGACTCGTTCAGGAAACCTTTACAAGCAGTGGGACAACCGGAATGGCAACCAGCAAACATTACGTTACAGACGTTTTTCTTTATGAAGAAAGTTATCGAAAAGGTTTCTCTCAATTCTATGGCAATATCCAGGATTATGTTGTTTTGGCTTTGCTCCCATCCTATTTGGAGCGTGAAGGTTCTTCACTGATTTATATGGTCGAAGACCTGATAAAAATGACCAACAATCCCGAAAGCGGATTTTATCTTCACAACCACGAAGAGCTAATCGAGAAATTAATCCGTTTAGATAATTCAGGACAAACCGTGATTTTAATTGGCGTTACCTATGCTTTATTGGATTTAATTGAAAACCAAAAATTTCAATTGCAAAACACCATCATTATGGAAACCGGCGGAATGAAAGGTCGTCGCAAAGAAATGATTCGCGAAGAATTACACGAACAACTTTGCCAAGGTTTTGGCGTGACAGCCATCCATTCTGAATATGGAATGACCGAATTGCTTTCGCAAGCTTATTCGCTAGGAAATGGCGTGTTTGAATGCCCTTCTTGGATGCAAATCCTTGTTCGCGATACCGAAGATGCCTTGACTTATGTTCCTTTCGGGAAGTCAGGCGGAATAAACGTAATTGATTTGGCCAACATTAATTCGTGTTCGTTTATTGCTACACAAGATTTGGGCAGAAAAAATCCCAATACTACTTTCGAAGTTTTGGGACGTTTTGATAATAGTGATGTTCGAGGTTGCAATTTGATGGTGGTTTAACTACAAAGTTAGCAAAACAGCACTAGTCAATACATACATTATTATTCGTAGACCTCTCTTCTGTGACCTAAATCAATAACATCAATTAAGAGAATATCATCAAATATTTCATAAATAACTCTGTAATCCCCAACACGAATTCGATATCCTTTTCTACCCGTTAGCTTTCTATAGCCTTGTGGTCTAGGATTATCAGAAAGGCTTCCGATTGCTGATAATATTGGATTTGCGATGTCATCGGATAATCTATCGAGTTTCTTTTGTGCTTTTTTAGAAAAATCAATGCTATACATTAGACTTTTTGCTTTCTCTTGTTTTCAAATAATCTTCAAATGATATTCGATACCCATCATCCTCTCTTTTGGCTTCATCATAAAGACGCACGTCCTCCAAATCTTCCAATTTTTCTATTAATTTATTGTATTTTTTTATAGACAACAAAACAGCTGTTTTATTCCCTTTTTCGTCGGTCAAAAATTGAATTTCCATAGCTTTTATTATTTTAGTAAAGTTATAAAATTATTTAACCCTAATCACAAAATAATTTTTCTTTCCGCTTTGCAACAATACAAATTGGTTGTTGATTAAATCTTTTGCGGAAAGTACGAATTCTTCGGTTACTTTTTCCTTGTTTACCGAAATAGAATTAGCTGTTAAGGCTCGTCTTGCTTCGCCATTTGATTTTAAAAATCCTGTTTTTTCGTTTAAAACATCAACTATACTGATTCCAGTTTCGATTTCATTTCTTGCAATTTCCGCTTGGGGAACACCGTCAAAAACATCCAAAAAAGTTGCTTCATCCAATTGTTTCAAATCATCCGAAGTAGAATTCCCGAACAGAATATTAGATGCTTTAATTGCATTTTCTAAATCTGTTTCAGAATGAACCATAACTGTAATTTCTTCAGCCAAGCGTTTTTGCAACAAACGCAAATGTGGTGTTTCTCTATGTGTTTCGGTTAAAACCTCAATATCTTCTTTCGAGATGAAAGTAAAAATCTTGATGTATTTCTCGGCATCAATATCTGAAGTATTCAACCAATATTGGTAAAATTTATAAGGCGAAGTTCGAGCGGAATCCAACCAAATATTTCCGCCTTCGGATTTTCCGAATTTTGTTCCATCGGCTTTTGTAATCAACGGACATGTCAATGCATAAGCTTTTCCACCAGCAATTCTTCGAACTAATTCGGTTCCTGTAGTAATATTTCCCCATTGATCACTTCCTCCCATTTGAAGTGTACATTTTTTTTCTCTGTACAAATGCAAAAAGTCATATCCTTGAACCAATTGATAGGTAAACTCCGTAAAAGACATTCCTTCGGCAGCTTCAGAAGAAAGACGTTTCTTTACTGAATCTTTCGCCATCATATAATTAACAGTTATATGTTTACCAACATCACGAATGAAATCTAGAAATGAAAAATTCTTCATCCAATCGTAATTATTTACTAATTCTGCTGCATTTGAAGCATTCGAAGTAAAATCTAAAAAACGAGCCAATTGCCCTTTTATGGCTTCTTGGTTGTGACGCAAAGTAGGTTCGTCCAATAAATTTCTTTCATTAGATTTACCTGAAGGATCACCTATCATTCCTGTTGCACCACCCACTAATGCTAATGGTTTGTGTCCGGACAACTGAAAATGTTTTAACAACATTACACCCACTAAATGTCCTATATGCAATGAATCTGCAGTTGGGTCAATTCCCACATATGCCACACGCATTTGTTCCATCAAATGTTCTTCTGTGCCAGGCATAACATCGTGGAGCATTCCTCTCCAAGTTACTTCTTCAATAAAATTTTTCATCTTACAATCAATTTTGGCAAATATAACAATTCAAAAAGCAATGACAATGGTAATTTCAATTTGTAAAATAAAAATAGCAATTCGTAATTTGTAATTCGTAATTTTGTTTTATGGTTTTAGTCACAGGAGGAACAGGTTTAGTTGGCGCACATTTACTACTTCATTTAGTTGAAAATGGTGATGCCGCTAGTGCTATTTATCGAAATGCGGCAACTATAGAAAAAACAAAATCGTTGTTTTCTCTATATAATAAAGAATCGTTATTCAATAAAGTAGATTGGATTCAAGCCGATATTATTGATATTCCATCCTTAGAAATTGCTTTTGAAAATATAGAATACGTCTATCATTGTGCTGCGCTGATTTCCTTTAATCCAAAGGACGAAAATTTACTTCGGAAAATTAATATTGAGGGAACGGCAAATATTGTCAATTTTTGTATTGCCAAAAATATAAAAAAACTTTGTTTCATGAGTTCAATATCAGCTTTAGGCGATTTAAAAGAAAATGAAAAAATCAGAACCGAAGAATCAGAATGGAATCCCGAGCTGCCACATAGCGATTATGCTATTTCAAAATATGGCGCTGAAATGGAAATATGGCGTGGACAACAAGAAGGTCTAGACACCGTGATTCTTAATCCTGGAGTTATATTAGGACCGGGTTTTTGGGAACAAGGAAGCGGAATGCTTTTCAAGCGAGTGGCTAGTGGATTGTCGTTTTACACAAAAGGCGTTACGGGATTTATTGCCGTTTCTGATGTGGTTCGAATTGCTGCAGAATTGATGAAAAGCGAAAATTCAAATGAACGGTACACTCTAATTGCAGAAAATATGGCTTTTAAAGACTTGTTATATTCTATTGCAGATTCCCTAAATGTAAAAAGACCATCTATTCACGCAAGCCCATTTTTGCTTGAAATAGCATCTAGAATCGATTGGTTTATTTCGACTACTTTTAGGCAAAAAAGGAAGTTAGATCAGGCAACGGCGAAGGCTTCTTATGCTATGAACTATTATTCGAATGAAAAAATAAAAAAAACTTTAGCAACTGAATTTACGGACATTCGTCAGTACATTGCGGCTATTTCGAAATTATAAACTGACTTTTTTTCTTTGCTTTCTTCAACGAATCTGCTGATTTTGATACTTTAAGTTCTTTTGCTTTTTTTATCGAATCAGTCTCTTTTTTTAATTTCAAGTTTTGCTTTACCTTTTTAATTGAATCCGCTTCACGTTTTACTTTAAGTTTTTGTTTCTGCTTTTTTAACAAACCTTCTTTTTTCTTTTTATCCTTAATCAATTTTTCGACACTAATCTTATTCTTGTCTAATCGTGATTTAATTTTTTCGAACATTCGCTTGTACTCTTTATAATCAGCAGCATAATAAATGTTGTTTTGGGCAAATTGAAGGCTATCGATTTTATATTTTTTAAAAATATATTCGTTCGAATTTATTTTAAAAGAGTCTAACGAACTTGGGTTTTGAATTTTTATAGCTTCTAACAGTGCTAAATCATACATTATGTTTTCCATTTTATCTTTTTCAATAAGATGATTTGGAGTCTCGACCAACTCTTTTTTACAACTTAAAAGCATTGATAAAACAACTAAAAACAATAGTATTTTTTTTAATCCCATAATTTTACCTATCAAACAGTAAACGTTTTCCAGCACGAATATCTTTAACTTTAAAAGCAGAATAAACTAATTGTCCGTTAACCAAAGTATGAGTAATTCTAGATTTAAAAGTAAAGCCTTCAAACGGTGACCATCCGCATTTAGCTAGAATATTTTCCTTCTTTACACTCCAAGGCAATCCTGAGTTTACAATAACCAAGTCAGCATAATAACCCACTTTGATAAAACCACGCTTTTCGATTTTGAAAATCTTAGCTGGATTATGGCACATTTTTTCGACAATTTTTTCGATGCTGATTTTTCCTTGGTGAAAGGCTTCAAACATCGCCACGACAGCGTGTTGAACTAGTGGTCCTCCTGAAGGGGCTTTTTGATAAGTTTGCTTTTTTTCTGCCAAAGTATGTGGCGCATGATCTGTAGCAATCACATCGATTCTACCATCAATAAGTGCTTCCCAGAGGACTTTTCGGTCATTGGCAGTTTTCACAGCAGGATTCCATTTTATCAAATTACCTTTGGTTGCATAATCATCATTGGTAAACCATAAATGATGAATGCAAACTTCGGCAGTGATTTTTTTATCTTCTAATGGAATTTTATTGGTAAACAAATCCATTTCTTTTGCAGTCGAAAGATGAAAAACATGTAGTCTTGCTCCCGTTTTCTTGGCAAGTGCAATCGCTTTGGAAGACGAAATATAACAGGCTTCCTCGCTGCGAATTAAATGGTGCGCTGTAACAGGAATTTCTTCGCCAAACTCGGATTTATATTTTTCCAAATTGTTTTTGATGGTAGTTTCATCCTCACAATGCACTGCAATAAGCAAAGGAGTGCTTGAAAAAATTCTTTCTAAAACGGCTTCATTGTCTACTAAAATATTTCCTGTAGAGGAACCTAAAAATATTTTTATTCCCGCAACATTCCTAGGGTTTGTTTTTAAAACTTCCTCTAAATTATCATTTGTGGCACCCATCATAAACGAATAATTCGCATAGGAATTCTGAGATGCAATCACATATTTTTCTTCTAATATTTCTTGAGTCACCGCGTTTGGGACTGTATTAGGTTGTTCTATAAACGAAGTAATTCCTCCGGCAACCGCGGCTTTTGATTCTGATTCAATATCCCCTTTATGGGTAAGTCCTGGTTCTCTAAAATGCACTTGATCATCAATTGCGCCAGGCATCAAATAATTTCCTTCGGCATCAATGATCATACATTGAGACGATTTTGCACTAATGCTTTCTGAAATTTCGACAATTAGGTCATCTTCGATTAGAACGTCACCTTCAAAAATTGCACCTTCATTTACAATTTTGGCGTTCTTTATTAGAATCCTATGTATTGTATCTTTCATTTATAAGGCGTTTACTAATTTTTTTAAACGAAGCGCAATAACTCCCAAAACCGCTTCTTTAAATATGACGCTACTCATTTTAGACTGTCCTTTTGTTCTATCGGTAAAAATAATTGGCACTTCGACAATATCAAATTCTTTGCAAAATGTTCTGTATTTCATTTCAATTTGAAAAGCATAACCCACAAATTTAATTTTTTCCAATCCTATCTTTTCTAGAACTACTCTCTTATAACATATAAATCCAGCCGTTGCATCGTGAATTTTCATCCCAGTAATAAACCGTACATAAACTGATGCAAAATAAGACATCAACACGCGACTTAATGGCCAGTTTACAACATTTACGCCGGTAACATAACGAGAGCCAATAGCTAAATCAGCACCTCCCAAATAACATGCATCATAGAGTTTTTCCAAGTCATATGGGTTATGTGAAAAATCAGCGTCCATTTCGAAAATAAAATCATAATTCCGTTCCAAAGCCCATTTAAATCCGTGCACATATGCCGTTCCTAAACCCAATTTTCCAGATCTTTTTTCTAAAAACAATCTATCCTCAAACTCAGCTTGTAACATAACCACTTTATCAGCAGTATGATCGGGGGAGTTGTCATCAATAACAAGAACATGAAAAGGTTTGTGCTGGGAAAGCACTGCCCTAATGATGCCTTCGATGTTTTCTATTTCGTTGTAGGTAGGAATTATAACAATACAATCGTTCATATCTTAGCGTAATTTCACTGCAAAAGTAAACTTTTTATGCGATTTGATTCCTACGATAATAATATTTGTTTATTTAAAGGAATAGGGTATTCCCATTCTTCGCATATATTTGCATATTTTTATCCTAGCGATTTCATAAATAATTTATATTAAAAAGAATAAGATAAAAATTTAGTAATTTTGCAAGGATATGATTGAAAATGAACTTCATTTAAGGGTAATTGAGAACAAAGATTGGGCAACCGTCTTGTTTGTTTTATCTTTTGTAGTCATAGCTACTACAAAATCAGCATTTGAAAATCGTTTTGCCGACTTTGCAAAATTAATTTATTCCGATAAATATATCACCATATATAAAGACAGTAGTACTCTAAAAAGTAGTTTTATAATTTCGTTGTTTTTTGTTCAAATAATTTCTTTGGCATTCTTCATCCATCTTTCACTTTCTTTTTTTGGATACGCCTCAAAATTAGATTGGATTCTGTACATTCAAATAATTACTTTCTTGATTTTCTTTATTTTATCTAAATATTTAATAGAAAAAATAATTGCAACTGCATTCAATATTGAGGAATTTACAGAACAATTTAACCTTCAAAAGGTTAGCTTCAGAACCTATATTGGATTATTATTGCTGCCAATCAATATCATTTTATTCTATTACGCTGACATTTCGAGAAATATTTTGATATTTTTACTATGTATCGTATTGATCGCAAATGTTATG
>CAMDGJ010000130.1 GCA_945897545.1 Flavobacterium psychrophilum | reverse complement strand
AGTAGAAATTCAAGTATAATAAAAACAAAAATCTCAATTCTAAATTTCAGAATTGGGATTTTTTTTTTAAAGAATGTTGTTTATTCCAATGCTTGTTTCAAGTCTTCAATTAAGTCTTCTGCGTCTTCAATACCAACACTTAGTCTGACCAAATCATCAGTGATTCCTACTTCTTTTCGTTTATCTTCCGGAATCGAAGCGTGTGTCATAAAGGCTGGATGGTTTGCCAATGATTCGACTCCGCCCAAAGATTCTGCCAAAGTGAAAACTTTTAGCTTTTCCAAAAACCGAATTGAATCCTCTTTTTTACCCGAAACAAATGTAAAAGAAACCATTCCGCCAAAACCGCTCATTTGTTTTTTGGCAATTTCGTGATAGGGATGACTTGGCAACCCTGGATAATAAACTGTTTTTATTTTTGGATGTTGACTTAAAAATGCCACAACTTTTTCTCCATTTTCGCAATGTCTTTGTACTCTCAAATGCAATGTTTTTATTCCTCTTAAAACCAAGAAACTATCCATTGGTCCTAACGTTGCTCCCGTAGCAAATTGCTGGAAATGCAATTGCTCGCCCAAGGCTTCATTTTTTACAATTAATGCGCCGGCAATAACGTCAGAATGTCCGCCAAGATATTTCGTCGCCGAGTGCATCACAATATCTGCTCCCAAATCTAAAGGCTTTTGTAAATAGGGCGTTGCAAAAGTATTGTCGACTGCAAAAAGGATATTTTTTTGTTTGGTGATTTTGGCAATTTCCTGAATGTCGGCAAGTTTCATCAACGGATTTGTGGGCGTTTCTACCCAAACCAGTTTTGTGTTTTCGCTGATTAAAGAATGGAATTTCTCCAAATCATTCATGTCTACAAAATGAAATTTTATTCCTGAATCTTTATAAATTCGGGTAAACATTCTGTAGGTTCCTCCATATAAATCGTCCATCGCAATGATTTCGTCGCCAGCCTTAAAAGAGCGCAACAGACAATCTGTGGCCGCCAATCCTGATGAAAAAGCCAAAGCACGTGTTCCGTTTTCGATGCTTGCCAATGCGTTTTCCAATGCGGTTCTTGTTGGGTTTGCTGCCCTGCTGTATTCGTAGTCCGGATTTATGGGTTTTCCCGGACTGGTTTGAACAAATGTCGAAGTTTGGTAAACCGGAGGCATCACTGCTCCAGTTGCTGGGTCGTGATGTTGTCCGCCGTGTATGGTTTTAGTATTGAATTTCATTTGGAATGTTTTTTTGTAAACATAATTTTTTTTAAAGCTTCCAGCCTTTCAAAGGCTGGAAGCTTTATTTGAAAGTTACAAAAACTTTCTAAGACCCATCATAATCCCAATGTGAAGTCCTTCGTGAAAATTGTTGAAAACAATTGCATCTTCGGCGCTTTTTATAACAAAACCTGTTGAAGTTGGGTATTCCTGAAAATTTTTGAAAATTTTATTGTTAAAATCAACTTCTGTCTGATTGATGGTTTTTGATAACAAAGACTTGATTTCGTCCACTTCGGATTGTGTGGCAATATGTTCCGGCTTGCTTCCTTTCATATAGTTTTGCACCAATTCGTCTGAAACCATCATCGGCAAACCTGAGAATTTATAGACCAGCAATTGTTGAGTCACGACAATGTGAGCAATGTTCCAAATAAGGTTGTTCTTATAACCATCGGGGATTTTGTTGAGCTGGTCTAAAGTGTGATTTTCTAGAAACTGCAAAACTATTTTTCTGCTTGTCCTTGTGATTTCCAATGTTTGATTCATTTTTTTAAATTTTTGATAAAAATAATCATTTTCCGTGGTAAATGATTTTTCTTTGCACAAAGAAATTGCACTTTAGATGAACAAAATATACTATCTCGCTTCCTGTGATACCTGCCGAAAAATTATAAAATCGTTACCAAAAGACCATAATTTGGTATTTCACGATATCAAACAAGACCCAATTACGGTGAAAGAACTAGAAGAAATGCACCGCCTTTCAGGAAGTTATGAAGCGCTTTTCAGTAAAAAAGCACAACTATACAAATCGATGGATTTGAAGAATAAATCCTTGACAGAAGCCGATTTCAAAAAATACATTCTGGAACATTACACCTTTTTGAGTCGTCCCGTTTTTATTATTGACGGTAAAATTTACATTGGCAACAGCCAGCAAAACATGCTCCAAGTAATGAAAGCTTTGGCCTAATGTCAAAAAGAACCCTTGCTCTCATTGGAGCCACAATAGTTTCCATCATATATGGCGTGACTTTTACGATTGCCAAAGATGTGATGCCCAAGTATGTTGACGCTTACGGATTTATTTTGATGCGTGTGGGCGGCTCTACTATTTTGTTTTGGCTAGTATGGCTTTTTACACGAATACCTGAAAAAGTTCGCAGCGAGAGAATCGATCGTGCTGATTTTCCTCGAATCATCTGGGCAGCTTTTTTTGGCGTGGCTTTGAACATGCTTTCTTTCTTCAAGGGATTGAGTCTTACTTCTCCTATTTCTGCATCGGTGATTATGGTTTCAACGCCTATGATTGTGCTGGTGCTTTCGGCCATTATCATCAAGGAACGAATGCGGAAACGAATGGTTTTTGGTATTGTTTTAGGTTTAATTGGCACTGCTTTTCTTATCCTCTACGGAAAATCCGTGGGTAATGCCACCAATGCCAGTTTGGGGAATTTTCTGGTATTCGTCAATGCGACTTCGTATGGATTATACTTGGTATTGGTCAAAAAATTAATGGACAAATACAATGCTTTTACCTTTGTAAAATGGATTTATCTGATTGGTTTTATTATGGTTTTGCCTTTCGGTTGGGGGGAATTTGAAGCCGTTAATTGGGCTTTGATGCCAACAGATATGTATTGGAAAATAGGATTTGTGGTGGTTTTTTCGACTTTCTTGACTTACTTGCTGAATTTGCTTTCGATGCGAGAATTGAAACCGACAATCATAGCTGTTTTTGTCTATCTTCAACCTGTTTTTGCAACTGTTTTTGCCATTAGTCTAGGAAAAGACGAGTTGACTTTGGTGAAAATCGTTTCGGCTATTTTTATATTTACAGGTGTATACTTGGTTACGCAAAAGAAGTAGGCAGTGATCAGTGTTTTAGTATTCAGTTCCAAAATTAAGCCTACTCATTGAGGCACATAATTTTTGAAAATCAATACATATTCGCAAATCCCACTGAACACTAAAAACTGCCTCCTGAACACTTTTTTCTTATCTTTGAACTCTTTTAGAAAATAATATGATACAATCAATGACCGGATTTGGCAAAGCAAGTTTGCAATTGCCAACCAAAAAAATAACAGTAGAGGTAAAATCCTTGAACAGTAAAGGCTTGGATTTAAGCGTTCGAATGCCTTCGACTTATCGCGAAATGGAATTGGGTTTACGCAACCAAATCGCTTTAAAATTAGAAAGAGGAAAAGTAGATTTTTCAATTTTTATCGAAAGTACTGCCGAGCAAACTTCCACGAAAGTGAATGTCCCAATTGTAAAAGCCTATATCGAACAATTAAGAAGCGTTTATGCCGATGCCGATGAAACGGAATTGATGAAAATGGCAATCAGAATGCCGGATACCATGAAAACCGAACGCGAAGAAATTGACGAAAATGATTGGGTACAGATTCAGACTGTGATCGAAGAAGCTTTGCAAAATATATTAAATTTTCGTAGAGATGAAGGCGCTTCATTAGAAAAAGAATTTCAATTGCGAATTGGTAATATTCGTCAATATATGAATGATGCGCTGGCATTAGATCCAGAACGTGTTCAGGCAATAAAAGACCGTTTGCAAACTGCAATTTCAGAACTAAAAGTCAACGTGGATGAAAATCGTTTCGAGCAAGAATTGATTTATTATCTTGAAAAACTAGACATCACCGAAGAGAAAGTTCGTTTGACCAATCATTTGGATTATTTCTTGGAAACCATCAACGGAATCGAAGCCAATGGACGAAAACTTGGTTTTATTACCCAAGAAATGGGACGTGAAATCAATACAATGGGTTCGAAATCAAATCACGCACAAATGCAAAAATTAGTCGTGATGATGAAGGATGAATTGGAGAAAATTAAGGAACAGGTTTTGAATGTGCTTTAAAATTCAGCCAGAAATTATAACAAATTAATTAGTTATGCAACAGTTAAACACAATCTTCATGAAAAGAATTATATTTATTGTCGCCATTATTTTTGCGCAGTTTACTTGTGCACAGGACTGCAAAATTTCTTTCGATAAATTATTAGTTTTAGTAGAATATACTAGATCTGATTTTGAAACTTTTGCATTGAAGAATGGCTTTTCCTATGACATTAAGAATAATCTATACTACTGCGATAAAAAAGATGTGAAAAATAATGGTAGATGGTTAAAACAGATTGAAAAAGAGGGCTTCTTAAATGTGGATTATTTTTTTCAAGATAAATTGGAGTATTTAAACTTTAAAGAAATTCTAGAAAAAGGGGAATTATTCGAAACAAAAGAAGATACTGACAGTTTTTTGTTGAAATATATGTTGAACGGTAACCTGCATTACCTTTCAACAATTAGTGTTGGTGGAAAAAACACATATATGGTTAGCATAGGTAACTATAAATAACCGTCGCATAACAGCGGTTTAGTCTTAATACGCTTGTAAAGTATATATTTTATTAGCATTCAAGAAAATTAAAATTCCTTTAGTACAACATAAGTACAACAAATCAAAAACTTTTTACGGAACTATAAATACCCAGTTGATTAAGCTGCGCTTGGCGGTTCATCAATTGATATTCTGCGAGCTTTCCGCAGTAATATTGTTGGGTTGCTTTTGCATACCCATTGATCAAAAGCAAATCATTCAAACATTCTCCTCCTGGTAATATTACATATCCTAATTGCCTGTTCCAGTAGTCGTAGTAGTTCTCCTGTTCTGTAACGATAGTTACAGCCGTTTTAGGCGGTGCAACCGACAAAACGAAGTGCAAGGATTGCAAACCAAATTGGAGCAATAATTGGGCAGGTAAACTGCTTTTCTCCTCATCCTCTATCATCTTCCTATTAATCTTTACTTCTGGTGCATCTAAACCATAAAGACGGATTTCTTTTTTCATTTGAGTGAAACTATTGCAAATGATGATGCTATCCCCATCAAGGACTTCTTCAATTTGCCAATGGGTTTCCACTATGTACGGTGCTTTTGCGTTGTATTGCATTGATTTACAGTTATTTAAGTTATTGATATTCAAAGATAATCATTGAAATTTGTCTTATGAATTTTATCTAATTATTAACTTTTTAAATCTTAAAAAAATGGCAAGACAAAAAGGTGTTATTAAGTACGTTGGAACTCTTGGAGATATCCGACACTTCAAAATCAAAGGACAGGAAGGCTACTTCGCTGGAATGGTTGGTGGACCAACTGGCGACCAAGTATTATCTGCTCCTGAATTTGAGAGAACTCGTGAGAATATGAACGAATTTGGTGCTTGTGCCAAAGCTGGAAAATCTGTTCGAACTGGTTTATCTCAAGTTATGAAACAAATGGCCGACAGCCAAGTAACTGGAAGATTAACTTCTATTATGAAGAAAATCAACCTTGAAGACCAAACGGAAGCCAGAGGTTACCGTAAAATTGAAATCACTACACAACGTAGTTACTTGAAAGGATTTGAGTTTGACAAAAACTCTTCTTTCAATGGGATTTTCAACGCTCCTTACTCATTAACTCACGGAGTTGATAGAGAAACTGGTGATTTTGTTGTAGATGCTTTTAATCCAGCGAATTTGGTTAATGCCCCATCAGGTGCAACTCATTTCCGTTTGATTAGTTCTCTTTCAGTTGTGAGTGATTTTGAATACAACGCTACCACAAACAGTTATGATCCTATGGATGCAGACTTGAATGAGGTAAATGATATTCAATACAGTGCTTTCTTGGATTTGTATGCTGCAGTTCCTGCTACAACCGTAACAGCAACTTTACCTGGTGGAGTTCTTCCAACAGCAAATGTTACTGTTTTGCAATGTATCGGAATTGAGTTTTATCAACAAGTTGGCGGAAATTACTACTTGTTTTCTAGTGGTAACTGCTTGAAAGTTGAGGATGCTTTTTAGAAAAACCTTCCGAAAATCCCTCGCCAAAAGTGAGGGATTTTTTGTTTAATCTCAAATCTATCAAGATTATGGAAAACAAAATAATAAGAGTAGCCCAGGGCAAAGAAAGTACATTGAGCCAGTTATACATTAACGGCATCTTTCAATGTTATTTGTTAGAGGATAAAATTAGAGAAGTGAAAATCTCTTCTCAAACTGCTATACCAAAAGGTGTATTTAGTTTAAAACTTAACACTCACGGAGCTAAAAATGTGGATTACAAAAAAGCTTTTGGAAAGCTGCACGAAGGAATGATTGAGATTTCAGGTTTACCCAACTTTAGCTTTGTTTATATCCATACCGGAAATACCATAAAAGATACTGCCGGTTGTCCGCTTTGTGGTTTTGGTTTTGGGTTTATTGATGGAAATTACCAAGTTTCTCAAAGTGTTGCAGCTTACAAAATGATTTATCCAAAATTGGTAGCACTGGCAAGAGAACCAAACAACAAAATTGTAATTGAAAATAATTTTCAATTTTAAAAAGTCCCAAAAATGGAAAACATCAATATCATCGCTACACTTTTTGGAACACTAATCACCTTACTGCTCTCGATTGTGGCTTATTTTATCAAGCAATTACACACCGATTTTAAGAGTATGGAAAAAGATTTGGTTGAAGTAAAAACGATGGCTTTAATCATCAAAACCGAGTTCAAAAGTGGTAATGATTTATTGAACCAGAAAGTAGAATACATCGAAAAAAGAGTACACAATTTAGAAATGCTTTGCATTCACGAACACCAAAAAGAAAACAATTAATAAAAAACGTGAGTAATTATCAATTTATAAAAATCAAGATTATGAAAAATAAAAATATGAATGTCGTGGAAAGAGCATTGGCACCAACTCCAAAATGGTTTAAAATTTTGAGAACAGTTGGAATTGCTTTGGCAGGTGTTGGTGGAATTATCATCGCTTCGCCTATTGCCTTACCTGTTGGACTGGTTTCGGCAGCTGGTTACTTGGTTCTTGGTGGTAGTATTATTTCAGTAGTTTCTCAAACTGCTGTAAAATCGGAAGAAGAACCCAAAACAAACCCTTAAATTTGGTTAATAACCAACTTGAAAGCTCCCTAATTAGGAGCTTTTTTTGTTTTTAGTAGTTAATAAACATCAATTGCTTCACTTTTTACCGTTTTATTTAAGTGGGCGGAATATATTGCACTTATGCTGTGGTTATATGGCTTTCATTTATCAATCAAAATCGTGTTGGTTTATCGGGAAAAAAAATCCAAGGAAGCCCCAAACTTCAAATTTGGGACTGGTCATTCGGATGAGGGAAGAATCGGAGCTGTTTTTTTTGAGAGAATGCCTTTCGGGTATTCTCTTTTGAAATGGGATGCTGTGGCATTCTTTCAAAAAAAATTGCATCCATAGGGGTTTGGGGAAATGGAAGATTTCCCCAACTGAACTTGCCGAGTGCGCTGGCAGTAGCGAAACAAGTGTATCGTTTTTCTATTTGCTTATTGGGATTTTTCTGATTGTTTTCCTGGAAAAGTTGATGCGAGACTTATGAAAAAAAGATAATGCTTCCCTTTAGTAATAAGCATCAATAAGACCGGTATGGCATCGGCTTTTCGGGAAAGCAATTACTGCGGTGGTAGTGGCAAATAAAAAACGATACTCTTGTGGGCAAATTTGATTTTTGAGGATGCCAGAATAGTGTTCGGTATTCAGATTGCAGTATTCAGTAAAATTGTTGTTGCGATACGTTATGGCATCTTCAAAAAACAATGAAAATATAGTTCCTATTTCGGGTGGGAGCGTTGGCTGTGGCGGCTATTTTACATAATGAAATTATAGTGCGAGTGCCCCGGGGTTCGGGGCGCTTGACCTATAATGTTGCTATCATTATGTAACATAGCTTGGGGGTGTTTTTGGCTTTTGAGCGATGGGAAACAGCTTATTGCTTTTTCTATTAAACCAAAAAATCAATATTAAAATCTAATAAAAAAGCAATGTGCTGTTAGAGCGTTGGCAAAAGCCAAAAACACAGGAGCGTTGGCAGAGCGTTGGCTTGGGTGGGCGCAAAAAGGTCAGC
>CAMDGJ010000129.1 GCA_945897545.1 Flavobacterium psychrophilum | reverse complement strand
AACACGAGCCGCTTTTGGAGATGCTTTCCTGGTTGGGAATTATACTTTTATTGCAAAAAAAAATACCCAATGGAGCGTCCTGTTGGGCAGTAAAATACCATTTACAAGCGCTAACTTAAAGATAAACGGCTTTTCACTTCCGCTGGATTATCAATCGAGTTTAGGAACTTTCGATTTGTTTTTAGGGACAAATCTAAATTACAAAAAATGGGATTTTAATGCCGCCATTCAAATTCCTGTTTTCAACAACAATAAAAACTCCTATTTTGCTGAATATTCTGGAACCGATGATTTTCTAAGTACCAATTTATTCGAAAGAGAAGCGGATGCTTTATTCAGAACAACTTACACCATTAAAACGCCAAATCATAGATTTACTTTCAAGCCTAATGTATTGTTTATTTATCATCTTGGCGAAGATAGCTTCGAAAACATTTTTGGGCAAAGAGAAACCATAGAAGGTTCAGATGGTTTGACGTTAAATGGAAACTTAATCACAAATTATAAAATCAATAACCAAAACAGTATCGAATTATCACTTGCCGCACCATTTGTAGTTAGAGATGTTCGTCCTGATGGATTGACAAGAAGTTTTGTTCTAGGTCTTCAATATCAACATTCCTTTTAATTTTAATCATAAGTAAACTAGAAGACAATTGGTAATTTTCATTCTAAATATCTTTGACTAGTAAACAATAAAAAACAACACTTATGAAAAATGCATTAGTAACTTTATCATTTCTATTCTTTTCTGTAGTACTATCGGCACAGACCGAATTGCCTAAAACAACAATGGAAATCTCACCATTATTGATTGGTGAAAAAATCCCAAATCTAAGTCTCAAATCCGCCGACAATGTTGCTGTCAATTTATCCGATTTATTTGCCAATAAAAAAGCGATTCTTGTTTTCTATCGCGGTGGATGGTGTCCGTATTGCAATCTTCATTTAGCTGCTCTTGGAGAATCTGAAAAAGAATTATTAGAACTAGGATATCAAATTATTGCGGTAAGTCCAGATTCGCCAATGAAATTAAAAATGACGGATGAAAAAAATAAATTAAATTACTTACTGCTTTCTGATAGCAATGGTGCGTTGGCGCGAGCAGTTGGAATTGCCTTTCAAGCTCCAAGTAATTACAAATCTATTGTCATTGAAGGTTCAGATGGAGCAAATACTGTTTTATTTATTCCTGTCCCATCGGCATTTATTACAGATGTAACGGGTGTTATACAATTCGAACACATTACACCTGATTATAAACATAGAATATCGAACGATTTATTAATTGCTGCGGCAAAATCTTTAAAATAAAATGAAAAAAATCGTAACAATCCTGGCCTTATTTTTTGTGGTATCAGGTTTTGCTCAAAATGAAGCAAAAAAATTATCGCAATACAATCTAGAAAACAAAATTGCAATTCAAGGATATGATCCCGTGGCTTATTTTAAGCAAAGTAAAGCCATCAAAGGAAAAAAGGAAATTGCAACTACATACCTAGGAGTAATTTATTATTTTTCATCTCAAAGTAATAAAGACGCTTTTACCAAAAATCCGGCAAGTTATGAGCCTCAGTTTGGTGGCTGGTGTGCTTACGCATTGGGAAGCTCAGGCGATAAAGTGGAGATTAATCCGGAAACTTTTAAAATTTCAGACGGAAAATTGTATTTGTTTTACAATGCGTACTTTAACAACACCTTAAAAAGTTGGAATAAAGACGAAGTAAATTTGAAGAAAAAAGCAGAAGCTAATTGGAAAAATTTTTAAAGCTCTTGAAGAATGAAAACACTTACTTGGATTGTCCGCATTGTTGCAGCAGTAATTTTATTGCAAACCTTATATTTTAAATTTTCTGGAGCCGATGAAAGTGTCTATATTTTCTCGACTTTAGGAATAGAACCCTATGGTCGAATAGGTTCTGGAATTGCCGAACTAATTGCAGCGATTTTAATTTTAGTGCCTAGAACTACTTTGCTAGGCGCTTTGCTAGGCTTGGGCGTTATATCTGGGGCCCTTTTGTCTCATTTATTTGTATTAGGAATCGAAGTGCAAAATGATGGGGGAACACTTTTTATTTTAGCAATAATTACCTTTCTTTGTTGTATATATTTAGTTTTTCAAAATTCAAATAAGTTCTCAGATTTATTAAAGTTTAAATTTTAAATATGCTATTATCCTCTATAAATAATAATCTTGATGAATTGATTGACTTACTCAAGCAATTGTCGAATGTGCAGTATTCGAGTCCATGCACGCAATTGAGTAATGCCAGTATTGGCGAACATACAAGGCATATAATAGAGTTGTTTCAATGTCTCGAAAATCAGTATGACTCGGGAGTGATTAATTATGATGATCGCCAACGAAATGTTTTAATCCAGACCGATACCGATTTTGCGATGCACCACATTGTGCAAATCCAGAATAATTTAGACAAGGAGAATAAAAATATTGTCTTAAAACAAAAGATTGAAAGCCACGAAATTATAACCGAAAGTAATTATTACAGAGAATTACTCTATAATTTTGAGCATTGTATTCACCATCAAGCCATGATAAAAGTGGCTATTTTACAATATTCATCGATTAATATCCACGAAAATTTTGGTGTTGCCCGTTCCACTATCGAATACAGAAATCAATGTGCACAGTAAGTTTCGTTGCTTCGAATGGTAAAACTATTATTACTTCAAATCGAGATGAAAAAGTAATTAGACCCAATGCCGTCGAACCCAAAAATTATTTAGTAAACAACAAAAATATCATTTTTCCAAAGGATCCAAAAGCGGGCGGAACTTGGTTTGCCGTTGATGAATCAGGAACAATAGTAGTTTTGTTGAATGGAGCCTCTGAAAAACATAAACATGAACCCCACTATCGGAAAAGTCGCGGTTTGATTGTTTTGGAAATTATCAGTAGTGCATCGCCAAAGGATTTTTGGGATGTAATAAATATAGAGAGAATCGAACCTTTTACGTTGGTATTATTCCAAGACAACGAACTTTTTCAATTACGCTGGGATGGAAAAGATAAAGATTGTATTTCTTTAGACACAAAAAAAAATCACGTTTGGTCATCGGTTACTTTGTATCCAAAGGACATAAGAGAAAATCGTGCCGACTGGTTTCACTCTTTTTTAGATTCAAATTCAATAGTATCAGAAACAGAAATGCTTCATTTTCATCGTCATACTGAAAATGATAATCCCGAAAACGGATTGGTTATCAACAGAAAAGATGAATTAAAAACGTTGAGCATCACACAATCTGTGATCGAAAGAAACAAGGTGACTATCTTGCATTATGATTTGATTACTAATAAAGATTTCGAAACTACATTCATTATAATTTAAGTAAAAACAGCTTGAAAATTTTTATTCATAAACTATTTCATTGGGAATACTGGCCATTTCAGGTGGTCTATATTCCAATTTATTTTCTTTGGATATTCTATTCTATTAAGGCAAAATCATTATTTTTCTTTAATGCGTCTAATCCCACTATAAAAAATGGAGGATTTATAATGGAGTCTAAAAAAGCAATTTACAACTTGATTCCGCAACATTATTACCCGAAAACCGAATTGATAAAAGAAGGAACTCCATTGGAAGAAATTCTAAAATTAATTCAAGATTCAGGTATAAAATATCCATTTATAGCCAAGCCAGATATTGGATTGAGAGGTTCGGCCGTTAAAAAAATTCACAATTCACAAGAATTAGAATGCTACAATAGCAAAGCTAATTTTGATTATTTGGTGCAAGATTTAATTCCTTTCGAAAAGGAAGTCGGTATTTTTTATGTGCACTATCCTCCCGATGCGTCGGGAGAAAAAACGGGTAAAATAACAGGCATTGTTTCCAAAGAATTTCTAATCATTACGGGCGATGGTTTTTCTACAACCGAAGAGTTAATTAAAAGAAATCCGCGTTACGAATTGCAATTGAAAACCTTGCAAATAGAATATGGTACGAAATTATTAAACATTTTACCAAAAGGCGAAAAACTGAATTTAGTTCCCTTTGGTAATCACGCTCGTGGCGCAAAGTTCATAGACGGTAGCCATTGGATTAGTCCACAATTTACCGCAACCATCAACGAAATGTGTTTGCAAATCCCCGGGTTTTATTTCGGAAGATTAGATGTTATGTATAATACTTGGGAAGAATTAGAAAATGGGAAGAATTTCTCGGTCGTTGAATTAAACGGAGCAGCAAGCGAACCAACTCATATTTATGATCCAAAACATTCTTTATTTTTTGCTTGGAAGGAATTAGCACGACACATTACCTATATGTATGAAATAAGCGTGGAAAATCACAAAAAGGGAATCCCTTATTTAGCGCACAAAGTTGGGATGAAAGAATACAGATTGCATTTAGAGCAAAGCAAAAAGATTGTAAATTTTTAAAGTTTGGCCACGAATTCACAAATTCATACAAATTAATTCGTGAATTCGTGGCAATATAATTATGACAATACTCAAGAACATATTTTTTGGATTTATTGTAAGCTTTCTAGGTTCACTTCCCTTGGGATATTTGAATATTATTGGGGTTGAGGTGCTTTCAGAATGGGGAATTAATTCAGTACTTTTTTATTTATTAGGAGTGATTTTAGTAGAAGCTGTTGTGATTTATTTCACCGTTATTTTTGCAAACCAATTGGCAGCAAGCAAAAAGTTAATGAAGTCAATTGATTTTTTTGCCATCTTTTTTCTTTTACTGATTGCTTTTCTGTTTTACATAAATTCCAATCAAACAGTTGAAGGACATAATTATTTAGAAAATTACGTTCAATATTCTCCTTTTATTATTGGCATGGTGTTGTGCGGATTAAATTTTCTTCAAATACCATTTTGGATGGGCTGGAATTTGTATCTATTGAATGCCAAATCCATTTCTTTAGAGCGAAACTTAAAGTTTTATTATATTCTTGGGACTTTAGTAGGAACTTTTTTTGGGATGCTTTTAATAATTATTTTGTTGGATTCATTGTCTCAAAAAATACTCGATTATTCAAAATGTATTATCCCAATAGTGATTCCTTTGTTTTTTGTTGGCTTGGCAGTTTTTCAAGGATTTAAAGTGTATAAGAAGTATTTCCGCAAATTATAATCGACTTCATTAAACGGGCATATTCATATCATACCCCAAAATATAATAATTGTTGTCGTTGAATTCAAAATCCCCAATGACAGTCCATTGTAGTTTTTCAGTGTGCGCTTTATAGGAAGGAATATTAGTTTTGTTGATAAAAGTCAAACTCAACGGATATCGTTTTACGATATGAATTCGCATAAATTCAAAGAGCAAATTAATCAATCCTTTTCCACGGAATTTTTTATCGATACAAATAGGGCCGTATTGAAAACTTGTGATTGTATTGATTTCAAAATCCAAAAAGTTTAGCTTTGGAAACAAGCTAATCATATATTCGAAAATGGGGTATTGACTAAAGAAATCCCAACTTTCGGCAAAGAGATAAGCAATAATTTTATTGTTGTCTTTGGCAATAAAAAGCCCTTCATTATTAATAACATAAGTCAATTGCTCTACCGAAAAAGGAGTAGTGACAAATCCAGACTTCTTTTCTTCTTCGGTTAAATTGGATACTAAATATTGTTTTTGTAATTCTAAAACACCATCAATATCAATTAATTTTGCTACTTCGAGTTGTATGTTTCTCATTATTTTATTCAGAATTTAAAGGATGTTTAATTGCTGCCCAAAATTAAGAAAACGAATATGGATCCAAATTTAATATTACAAACAATACCGTACTATAATATCTTTTTTTAAAGTTTTTGCTTATTTTCGCTAAATGAAATAAGCACAAGTAAAATTTTAATGTTGTGCTACAGGAGATGTGCGAATTCCATTTTCCAAAAAAAACAAATTTTAACTTCGAATGAAAAATATCATCATTACAGGGACTTCGAGAGGAATAGGTTATGAATTGGCGTTACAATTTGCTACTGCTGGCCATAACGTTTTGGCTATCTCCAGAAAAACGCCTCAAGTACTTATTGCAAACCCAAATATAACTTGCCTTTCAGTCGATTTATCCGATGAAAGCGAAATGCAGAAAGTGGAAAGTTTTATTTCCCATTCTTGGAAGAACGTAGATGTCATAATCCATAATGCAGGAAGTTTGCTGCTAAAACCTTTTATAGAAACTTCCCAAATCGAATTCGAAAACATCTTTAAAGTCAATGTTTTTGGCGTTGCCAATTTGACTCGTGTATGCTTACCTTTTTTGCAAAAAGGAAGTCATGTAGTTACCATAAGTTCGATGGGCGGGATTCAAGGAAGCCTTAAATTTGCTGGTCTTGCAGCCTATAGTTCGAGCAAAGGAGCTGTAATCACCTTGTCAGAATTATTGGCAGAAGAATATAAAGAAAGAGGAGTTGCATTTAATGTTTTGGCGCTTGGAGCAGTTCAAACGGAAATGTTGCAAGAAGCATTTCCGGGGTATGAAGCACCAATTTCTGCTGCAGCTATGGCCAATTATATTTTTGATTTTGCCTTAACCGGAAACAAATATTATAACGGAAAAGTGTTACAAGTTTCCTCTACAAATCCGTAGCTAGTAAAGTTGGGGGTTATGCGTTAGTCGTTAAACGTGCAACCCATAAAACTATAACTCATCACCCACAACCTTTAACCCATAACTCATAACATTGTCCGAAACCCTTTCAAAATATATTCCCGAACACGCCGTGCAACCAGTTTTTGAGCTGATTGTAACCAATCAGGTACATCTCAAAATTGTGAACGAACGTGTCACTCGACATGGCGATTATCGAAAAGGATTCAGCGGAAAACATGAAATCACGGTCAATGCCAGCCTGAATAAATACAAATTTTTGATTACGTTGGTTCACGAAATTTCACATTTGGTAGCTTTCGAAAAATATGGTCGCAATATCAAACCACACGGAAACGAATGGAAATTTTCCTTTCAGCGATTGATGATTCCGTTTATTCGTCCTGAGATTTTCCCCAATCATTTATTGCCATTGTTGGCACGACATTTTAAAAATCCTTCAGCAAGTAGTGACACTGACGCCACATTATCTTTAGCACTCAAACAGTTTGATGAACAAAACGATAAAAACCATATCTTTGAAATACCTTACGGCAGTATTTTTAGAATTCGGAACTGTAAAATTTTCAAAAAAGGAGCTTTAAGAACGAAACGTTACGAATGTCTCGAATTAAGTTCAGGAAAGACCTATCTTTTTAATCCAAATGCCGAGGTGGAGTTGTTGCCAAGTTGAAAACCCAAATAGTAACTCAAAAAATGAAGTGTAAAATTTATTAATATTAAAAAAATTAATGATGAAAAACATATTCGATTTATTTTTTTAATAATTTCTGGGTTTATACTTGGGAGTATATTTATAGTTGCAACTCAATTTTCAAAAAACAGAAGAGATAAATCTATTATTTATTTGAATTTAGTAGTTTTATTTATGATGCTTAACAATCTCCAAGCATTAACACTTGAAACAATTTTTACAAACGCTAATTTTTTTATTCATAGATTTCAAATACCTTGGTATGTCCTTATTTTCCCTTCTTTTTACACTTTTTTACTATATTATCTAAAGATTGAAAAGAATAAATCTTCGGTTGTTACTATTTCCATTTCGCTATTTGTATTAGAAATAGGCATAAGACTTGCATTGATTCCCAATTATTTTAATGAAAATTATAATTTTTTTATTGTTAAATATAATCAAATAGAGGAAATAATAAATGCTTCCTATTCTATATTTCTCTTCATTAAAGCAATCATTATACTTTTCAATTATTCGAATTTATACCAACAAGTATTAGCCTTTGATAATGTAAAATGGCTTAAAAATTTTATGTTTTTTGGTAGTTTTGTCATTCTGATGTGGGTTTGTGCCATAGTATTAAATCTATACAAAGTATTAAATCCACAAGTTTATATATATTATCCGTTGCGCTTGAGTAGTACGGCACTATTGTATTGGATTAGCTATCAAGGTTTTTATAATTATTCTTTGATGGTAGAAAGAATACAATTACGAAAAGAAATTGCTGCCGAAGAAAAAACGATAAACAATGGAGCTAATGTGAAAGAATCAGATGAGACTAAGTTTCAAAACATTAAAAATTATATCAAAAAAAACAAAAGATTTCTTGATCCTACAT
>CAMDGJ010000128.1 GCA_945897545.1 Flavobacterium psychrophilum | reverse complement strand
AATGAGTTACCATTGGCGCAGCCTACGGTTTCGCAGCACTTAAAAGAATTGAAGAATGCAGGCTTAATTAAAGGTAATTTTGAAGGAACATCGATTTGCTATTGCATCAACGAAGCAGGTTTTGAAAAAATAAAAGGGTTTTTCCAAGATATAACACAATATTTAGAGAATAAGAAAAATGTATGTTGCTAAATTTTTAACTCAATCACAATGAAACTATCACAAGTAAAAAACATTTTGAAAACTGTAGAGTCAGTAAACTTTATTCTGGCCGATGGAACTGCTGTTTCTGAACATTTTCACTTAACCGAACTAGGTTTGATAACCAAAAACTTTATTGATTGTGGCGGAACAATTCGCAGAGAAACCGTGGCCAATTTTCAATTATGGGATGCCAACGATTTGGATCACCGTTTGAAACCCCAAAAATTACTCAAGATTATTGAATTGTCTGAAAAAGTACTGGCTATAGGCGATTTTGAAATCGAAGTGGAATATCAAACGCAAACTATTGGTAAATATGATTTGGATTTCAACGGACACGATTTTGTTTTACTAAACAAAGAAACGGCTTGTTTAGCTCAGGCTCAATGCGGTATTCCTGCTGAAAAACAAAAAGTAAAGTTATCAGAAATAAGCAATGAACCAAACTGCTGTTCTCCTATAGGAAGCTGCTGCTAATTTATCAATTACATAATTCAAAGCAAAATGTTATCTATGAAAACAATCGTATTTCCAAATATAGCAAAGGTAATTGCTTCTTTAAGTTTCGAAAGTATTCCGAAGGAACGAAGAACCACTTTGCAACCTTTGATTGATTTTATTCAAGCCAAAGTCAACAATCATCAAGAAATTAGACTGAACTTTATTTGCACACATAATTCCAGAAGAAGTCATTTGTCGCAAGTTTGGGCCCAAACAGCAGCGGCACATTATGATATTAGAAATGTGTTTTGTTATTCAGGAGGTACGGAGGCAACCGCTATGTTTCCGATGGCGGCCAAAACTTTGGTGAAACAAGGGTTTTATATTAAAGTTATCGCCGAAGGTAATAATCCTGTATATGCAATAAAATATGCTGATAACGAACCTCCGCTTATTGGTTTTTCAAAAATTTTTAACGATACATTTAATCCAAAAACTGATTTTGCAGCGATTCTGACTTGTTCCTCAGCTGATAAAGGCTGTCCTTTTATTGCTGGTGCTGAAAAACGTATTCCCATTACTTTTGAAGATCCAAAAGCATTTGACAACACGCCACAACAAGTTGAAAAATATGAGGAAAGAAGTGTTCAAATTGCCACTGCACTATTTTATGTTTTCTCACAAATAAAAAAACAATAAAAATGAAAAACTATAAAAAAATATTTTTAAATACAATCATACTCTTAAGTTGTATAATCTCTTTATCGTTTGTAAATACACCAAAGCCAGATTTGAATCCAAAACTTTTAACATATTGTAAATCAATTCCATCCGAATTTAATCAGATTGATGAAGAAACAAAAGCCAGTTTAAATGAATTAGCCAATTACATTTCAGAACAACAAAAAGAAAAAAAAGCAATCAATTTACTTTTTGTATGCACAAGTAATTCTCGAAGAAGTCATATGGCGCAAGTTTGGTCACAAATTGCCTCCATATATTATGATGTAAAAATGGTAAGCACATTCTCTGGAGGAACAGAACAAACAAAAGTCAATAAAAATGCAATACTTGCTCTTGAAAAAACAGGAATAGAATTTCAATCCAATCAACAAAGTGAAAACCCAATCTGGACTGCTATAATCGGTGATGAAATAAATCCAATAGTTCTGTTTTCAAAAAAATATACCTATTCAACAAATCCAACTCAAAATTTTGGTGCAATTATGGTTTGCTCTGAAGCTGACAAATCTTGCCCGAATGTTAATGGAGCCGATTTCCGATTAGGTTTACCGTACCAAGACCCAAAAGCATTTGATAACACACCACAACAAAATGAAAAATACGACGAAAGATGCCGACAAATCGCTCGTGAAATGTTTTATGTATTTTCACAGATCAAACAATAATAATGTCATCAAATAATTGTACACCAGTAGTAGAAAGAAAAAAGTTAGGTTTTTTAGATCGCTTTTTAACTCTTTGGATATTCTTGGCGATGGCTATCGGAGTTTCTATTGGTTATTTCATACCATCAACTAGCGGTTTTATCAATTCCTTTTCTAGTGGAACAACGAATATTCCTTTGGCAATAGGATTAATTTTGATGATGTATCCACCTTTGGCAAAAGTAAAATACGAGCAAATGGGCGAAGTATTCAAAAACACAAAAGTGCTAGGAGTTTCTCTATTTCTTAATTGGATTGTGGGTCCAATTTTAATGTTTGCATTGGCATTATTATTTTTAAAGGGTTATCCGGAATATATGATTGGTGTAATCCTGATTGGGTTGGCTCGATGTATCGCAATGGTGGTTGTTTGGAATGATTTAGCCGACGGAAATAGGGAATATGCAGCTGGATTAATCGCATTAAACAGTATTTTTCAGGTATTACTTTACAGTGTTTATGCCTATGTTTTCATTACGATTTTGCCGCCTTATTTTGGTTACACCGGTTTTGAAGTCAACATCAGTATCGGACAAATTGCCGAAAGTGTTGGAATCTATTTAGGAATTCCTTTTGCCCTTGGAATTATCAGCCGTTATTCACTAATTGCCATTAAAGGGGCAGAGTGGTTTGAAACCAAATACGTACCTTTTATTTCACCAATAACATTAATCTCGTTGTTGTTTACAATCATTTTGATGTTTAGTCTGAAAGGCGAATTAATTGTTCAAATTCCAATGGATGTTGTGCTTATTGCTATTCCGTTAGTGATTTATTTTATGATAATGTTCGTCATTAGTTTCTTCATCGGAAAATACTTTGGCGCTGATTATTCAAAATCAACAGCCATTGCCTTCACGGCAACTGGAAACAATTTCGAATTGGCCATTGCAGTCGCCATAGGTGTTTTTGGAATTAATAGCGGACAAGCTTTTGCGGGAGTTATTGGTCCGCTGGTCGAGGTGCCAGCATTAATAGCTTTGGTAAATGTCGCTTTTTGGTTCAGAAAAAAATATTATTCTAAATAAGAAACCCAACAGGTTTAAAAACCTGTCGGGTTTAATATTCAATACTAAATCTAAATGCAAACTGAGACCTGCAAATTGTCACCTGCAAACTTAAAATTATTCCTCCTCGCGTTGTCCCATCATCATCAAAAAGGCTTTCAAAAACTCATCGATTTCGCCATTCATAACTCCATCAACATTACTGGTTTCATAACTAGTACGAACGTCTTTGACTAATTTATAAGGTTGCATTACATAATTCCGTATTTGCGAACCCCATTCGATTTTCATTTTTCCAGCTTCAATATCAGAGCGTTGCGCTTGTTGCTTTTTGAGTTCAATTTCGTACAATTGTGATTTCAGCATTTGCATTGCACGGTTTCTGTTGTCGTGTTGCGAACGTGTTTCAGAGCATTGAATCTGAATTCCCGAAGGCTTGTGAGTCAGTTGCACTTTTGTCTCCACTTTATTCACATTTTGACCGCCAGCTCCGCTGGAACGCGAGGTAATGATTTCGATATCAGCAGGATTGATATCAATTTCAATTGTATCGTCAACCAGAGGATATACATAGACTGAAACAAACGAAGTGTGTCGCTTAGCGTTACTGTCAAATGGAGAAATACGTACCAATCGATGCACTCCATTTTCGCCTTTGAGATAACCAAAAGCGTAATCACCCTCAATTTCTAAAGTTACGGTTTTTATTCCTGCCGCATCGCCTTCCTGATAATTAAGTTCCCGAATTTTGTAGTCCGATTTTTCGGCCCACATCATATACATTCGCATCAACATCGAAGCCCAATCGCAACTTTCCGTTCCGCCAGCACCAGCAGTAATCTGTATTACAGCACTCAAACTATCGCCTTCATCAGACAACATATTTTTGAATTCGATGGCTTCAATATGGTTTTGGGTGAGGTTGTATTGCTCGTCCAATTCTTCTGCTGAAAGTTCTCCTTCTTTATAGAATTCATAGGCGAGTTGCAACTCATCAGTCATTTCGACCGCCTTGTTGTAATCTTCAATCCATTTTTTCTTGGAACGAAGTGTTTTTACATACGCTTCAGCTTCTTTTGGATTGTTCCAAAAGTCTGTAGCCAAGGTTTTTTCTTCTTCGTTTGTAATTTCGATAAGTTTGGCATCAACGTCAAAGATACCTCCTCAACGCACCAAGGCGCTCTACAATACCTTTTATTTGTTCGGTAGTTGTCATAAATTATAGTAATTTTGTGCTACAAAAATAGAAAAAATACTGATAGGGACAAGTCGCGACTTGTCCCTATATTAAAAACAAGAATAATGGAAATTAATTTAATTAGTGATACCGTAACTAAGCCGTCGCCAGAAATGTTACACGAAATGTTCAAAGCGGAGGTAGGCGACGATGTCTATAAACAAGATCCAACCGTAATTGAATTAGAAGCTAAAGTGGCCGCAATGTTTGGGATGGAAGCGGCGCTCTTTTTTCCTTCAGGAACAATGGCAAATCAAACGGCAATCAAACTACATACACAACCAGGAGAGCAATTAATCGCCGATAAATGGGCGCACGTTTACAATTATGAAGGCGGTGGAGCCTCTTTTAACAGCGGTGTTTCTTGTTGTCTTTTAGACGGAAATCGCGGAATGATCACTGCCGAACAAGTTGCAGTATCTATTAACGATCCAGAGTTTTATCATAGTCCACTTACGAGTTTAGTTTGTGTAGAAAACACCACCAACAAAGGCGGTGGTGCTTGTTATGATTTCGAAGAATTCAAAAAAATCAAGAAAGTCTGTGATGCTAATAATTTAAAATTTCACTTAGATGGTGCTCGGATTTGGAACGCTTTAGTAGCCACTAATGACAATCCTAAGGAATACGGAAAAGTATTTGATACGATTTCTGTTTGTTTATCTAAAGGTTTGGGAGCGCCAATTGGTTCTCTTCTTTTGGCTGATAAAGCGACTATTCACAGGGCTTTGAGAATTAGAAAAATACTGGGTGGCGGAATGCGTCAGGTAGGTTATTTGGCGGCAGCCGGAATTTATGCTTTAGATAACAATATCAAAAGGTTAGCCGATGATCATCGCCGTGCCAAGGAAATAGGAGCTGTTTTGGAAAAACTGAATTGGGTTCAAAAAGTAGAACCTATAGAAACCAATATCTTGATTTTTTCAATACATCCTCAAATTAGCGCAGCCGCTTTAATGGAAAAATTAAAACAAAAAGGAATTGCTATAAGCTCAATGGGTCACGGAAAACTGCGTATTGTCACCCATCTTGATTATCGCGAAGTGATGCACACTTATGTGTTGGATACTTTAGAGAAGTTGGTATAGTGACCTTATCCAACGGATTAAAATCCGTTGTTACAAGATGGTTCGTTCCAATGGAACTATCACATTCAAAATGATAAAGAGCCAGAGGCTCGGAATATTTTGTAAGGCTGGACTTCAGTCCGGTCGATTTCTATGTAACTAGCTTATATCCAAAATTATAAAGAGCCAGAGGCTCAGCATTTTGTTTTGTGAGGTTGGACTTTAGTCCAGGTTATTTAAACATTTCATCCATTCCTGGAATCATTGGCATATCGACTTTGGCAACAGCATCTAATTCTGCTTGATTTACTTTTGCGGCTTTTTCGATGGCTTTGTTTAAGGTCACAATCAAATAATCTTCTAATTGTTCTTTGTCTTCCAATAAAGAATCGGCTATAGAGATAGACTTTAGTTTTCCATTTGCCGTGAAAGTTACTTTCAATGTACCGTCATTGCTTTGTTCGTCTATTAAAACCGAGTCCAGACGTAATTTTGTTTCTTCGATTTTTCGTTGGGTTTCTTTCAATTTACCCATCATTCCCATTAAATCCATTTTTATAATTTTTAAATATGTCCCGCAAAATTACTATATTGCAAAGTGATAATGATTAATTTTTTGATAAAATATAGATTCATTCTAAACGCTCTTTAGGTTATTTTTGTAACAAGCTCTTCAAATCCGAAAGATTAAATTATGATAAAAAAAATATTGCCACCGGTCGCCAAAATAATTCCTAAGACATTGGAGAGATTCGGTGATACTCGAATTGATAATTACTTTTGGTTGAACGATCGCGAAAACCCAGAAGTTATTGATTATCTCAATAAGGAGAACGCTTATTACAAGAAAATGACTGCCCATACTAACGCTTTTCAAAAAGAATTATTTGAAGAAATGAAAAGCAGAATAAAGGAAAACGATGAATCTGTGCCCTATTTTTATAATGGTTATTACTACATCACCCGATTTGAAACCGGAAAAAATTATCCCATTTATTCCAGAAAAAAGGAAAGCCTTTCGGCCAAAGAGGAAATTTTATTCGATTGTAATACATTGGCAAAAGGCAAATCGTATTTCCAATTGGGAGGTCTAAGCATCAGCCCAGATAATAAATTAGCCGTTTTTAGTATTGATACCATTGGTCGACGAATCTACGACATTCAGGTTAAAAACTTGGAAACAGGTAAAATCCTTTCCGATAAAATTGAAAAAGTTTCCGGGAATGCTGTTTGGGCAAATGACAATAAGACTATTTTTTATTCGAGTCAAGATCAAGTTACCTTGCGTTCCGACAAGATTTTTAAACATAAATTAGGAGCAAAACAAATCGATGATGTATTGGTTTATTTCGAAAAAGATGAAACCTATAATGTTGAGGTCGCTAAATCCAAGTCTCGAAAATACCTAGCAATTGAGTCGGGAACTACCTTGACCACTGAATATAGAATATTGGAAGCTGACAATCCCGACGGGAAATTTAGGATTTTCCAGAAAAGAGTTCGAGGTTTAGAATACAGTATCAATCATTATGAAGACAGTTTTTACATAATGACCAATGCTGACAAAGCAACGAATTTTAAGTTGATGAAAACTTTGGAAACAGCCACTTCAAAAGAGAATTGGATAGAAGTTGTTCCGCATCGTGAGGATGTTTTATTAGAAGATATTGAGATTTTCAAAGATTTTCTAGTTGTAGAAGAACGTTTCAATGGATTGAATAGAATTCGGATTATGCCGTGGAGTGGGGAAGGGGAATATTATTTGCCTTTTGATAGTGAGACGTATACCGCTTACACGGGAACTAACGTCGATTTTGATACGGATATTTTGCGTTATTCCTATCAATCAATGACAACTCCTTCCTCAGTAATTGATTTCAATTTGAAAACCAAGACCAAGGAAATCAAGAAAGAGCAACAAGTTCTAGGCGGAAAATTCGATAAAAATAACTATACTGAAGAACGAATTTGGGCCACTGCAAAAGACGGAACCCAAGTGCCTATTTCGATGGTTTATAAAAAAGAATTGAAAAAGGACGGGAAGAATCCATTGTTATTGTACGCCTACGGTTCGTATGGACATTCTATGGATGCTAGCTTTTCATCTACCCGATTAACATTACTTGATCGAGGTTTTATTTTTGCTATAGCACACATTCGTGGTGGCGAAGATTTGGGAAGACAATGGTATGAAGACGGAAAATTGCTAAAAAAGAAAAATACGTTTACTGATTTTATAGATTGTTCCAAATTTGTAATCGACCAAAAATATACTTCGCCTGAGCATTTATATGCCGAAGGAGGTTCTGCCGGAGGATTATTGATGGGAGCGATTATAAATATGGCTCCTGAATTGTTTAATGGAATTATCGCTCAAGTACCTTTTGTTGATGTAATAACTACAATGTTAGACGATACAATTCCTTTGACTACAGGAGAATATGATGAATGGGGAAATCCAAACAGCAAAAAGTATTATAAGTATATGGCTTCCTATTCGCCATATGATAATGTAAAAGAACAAAAGTATCCCAATATGTATGTTTCCACCGGACTGCACGATTCACAAGTACAGTACTGGGAACCAGCTAAATGGGTAGCTAAATTGCGAAATATAAAAACGGATGATACTGTTTTATTTTTAGATACCAATATGGTTGCTGGTCACGGTGGCGCTTCGGGAAGGTTTGAAGCCATTAAAGAATTGGCCAAAGAATACAGTTTTTTATTAGATTTAGAGAATATTGAAAAGTAATTAGAAAATTTTTGTTAAATTTGCGAGGACTTTAGGTTATAAAAAGCTGTCCTTGCTTAAATCTTTTTTTATGAAAGAAGA
>CAMDGJ010000127.1 GCA_945897545.1 Flavobacterium psychrophilum | reverse complement strand
ACGATAGTATTGATGTTACCAATTTGCATCGGCAAGTTATTTATAAAACTAGTTCTGTTGGAAAAAGCAAAGTTCTTGAAGCTAAAAAAATAGCATTGGAATTAAATCCTTCCATAAAAATAAATGCAATTTCAGAAAAATTAACTGCTAAAAATGCTATTTCATTATTCAGCTCTTATGACATAATGGTTGATGCAACCGATAATTTGGATACCAAATATTTAATAAATGATGTATGTTGTGTAACTAATAAACCTTTTGTTTACGCCTCAATTTACAGATTTGAGGGTCAAGTTTCTGTGTTTAATTATAAAAATGGACCAACTTATAGATGCCTTTTCCCAGAACAATCAAACGTTTCCAGCAACTGCAATGATGCTGGAGTTTTGGGAATTTCAGTTGGAATGATTGGTATGTTTCAAGCCAATGAAGTATTGAAAATGGTGTTAGGAATTGGAGAACTACTTTCGGGAAAATTATTAGTTTACAATATGCTAAATAGCGAACAGCAAAAATTTGAGTTTTATAAAAACAACACCAATACAATCGATCAAATAGCATTCGGAAATAGATATTTTTCAGATAAAAATTACATTGTTGAAATACCTGCTAATGAGGCATTGGAACAAATGCATCATCAGGAAGTGTTTTTTTTAGATGTTCGTAATTGGGATGAAAATCCAAAAATAGTCATAGAAAACAGCATCCAAATTCCATTGATTAATCTTGAAAAAGAATTATGGAAATTGAATCTTGACTCAGTAGTTTTTGTTTTTTGCCAATCAGGAATTAGAAGTAAAATTGCCGTAGAAATTTTAATTAATCACAATTTCAAGAATGTCAAAAGTGTTATTGGTGGTGCGAAAGCATTAGAAAGAATAAATAACAAGACCGTTTCCATTTTCTAAAAAAAAACTAGTATGAGCAAAAAAACAGTTTTTATTCAGGGACTAATTTCTTCGGAATTTATAGGGCAGTCGATTGCCAAGCATCAGTCAAAACAAACAATTGGTGCACATACTATTTTTTTAGGTCAAGTTCGAGCTGATGAAATCGATGGAAAGGCAGTTGTTGCAATAGAATATTCGGCCTATGAGGAAATGGCAGACGAGGCTTTGGCAATTATTCGAGAAAAAGCTTTCGCTCAATTCGATTTGATTTGTATGCATATTTACCATAGATTAGGCCTAGTCAAAGCAGGAGAAATTTGTTTGTTTGTCTTTGTTTCAGCAACAAGAAGAAAACAAGTTTACCAAGCGACAGAAGCCATCGTAAATTGGATAAAAACTGATGTGCCCATTTTTGGCAAAGAACTGTTTGAAAATAGTACTTTTACTTGGAAGAAAAACTCTTAAAAATGGTCGACATAACACATAAAATAAACACTCTCCGAATCGCAATAGCCAAAGCAACCGTAAAAGTTAGCCACCAAGACACAATCGATGCCATTGCAAACAATCTAGTTCCGAAAGGAAATGTGCTGGAAATGGCTAAAACAGCTGGACTATTTGCGGTGAAAAATACCCATCTTTCTATTCCGGATTGCCATCCTATTCCTATTGAGTTTACATCGGTTGACTATGAAATTCACGATTTAAACATTGATATTATTTTCAAAGTAAAGACGGTTTACAAAACAGGAGTCGAAGTCGAAGCGATGCACGGCGCATCTATTGTAGCACTGACGATGTACGATATGCTAAAACCTATTGACAAGAACATCGAAATTTCGACCATTAAATTAATTGATAAAGAAGGCGGAAAATCATCTTTCAAAAATCGGTTTCCATCAGCAATAAAAGCAGCAGTTTTTGTTTGTTCCGACTCCATTTTTGCTGGAGATAAGGAAGATCGTTCTGGGAAAATAATTGTCGAAAAATTAAATATTTCAGGTGTTGAAACAACGCATTACGAAATTATTCCTGATGAAATTGACGTGATTCAAGATCGAGCAAAGGCTTTTGCCAAAGACAATCAACTCATTATTTTTACTGGAGGAACAGGCTTGTCTCCAAGAGATGTCACACCAGAAGCATTAGAATCTTTAATAGAAATCAGAATTCCAGGTATTGAAGAAGCAGTCCGAAGTTATGGACAAGACCGAATGCCTTATTCTATGCTTTCGAGAACGGTTGCCGGAACAATTGGCAACTCTTTACTATTGGCTTTGCCGGGATCAACCAAAGGCGCCAAAGAATCTATGGATGCTATTTTTCCGCACGTTTTACACGTTTTTCATATTTTAAAAGGAAACAATCACGATGCAAAATGAGGCTATTTTAACGGATGATTTTGGGCGCAAGCACAACTATTTGCGGATTTCGTTAATCGAAAAATGTAATCTGCGTTGCACGTATTGTATGCCAGCTGAAGGAATTTTGTTGAGTCCGAAAACAGAACTAATGACTGCCGACGAAATCTATGCCATCGCCAAAACCTTTGTCTCTAATGGTGTTGATAAAATTAGACTTACTGGAGGAGAACCTTTATTAAGAAAAGATTTTTCCGAAATTATTGCAAAACTTCATTTATTAAAAACTGAAATTTCCATCACTACAAACGGAATTCTTATTGATAAACATATTGAAGTTTTAAAACAATTTAATATTACGAAAATCAACTTGAGTTTGGATACTTTGGTTGCTTCAAAATTCCAAACCATTACTTTAAGAAACCAGTTCGAAAAGGTAATTGACAATCTGCATTTACTATTAAATAATGACTTTAAAATTAAAATCAACGTAGTCTTGATAAAAGGTTTTAATGACAATGAAATCATCGATTTTATAAAATTAACCGAATTTTTACCTATATCTATACGGTTTATAGAGTTTATGCCTTTTGCGGGAAACGAATGGGATAAAAGTAAAATGGTAACTCAAAAAGAGATTATCGACCAAGTAAAAAACCATTTCTCTATATTGGACATAGAAAAATTAGAAGACGATAAAAATTTCACTGCAAGGGAATTCAAAATAAAAAACTACATCGGAAACTTCGGGATTATCAGTTCGATTACCAATCCTTTTTGTGATGGCTGCAATAGAATTCGATTGACAGCCAACGGAAAAATCAAAAATTGTCTATTCTCCAATACTGAAACTGATTTACTTACTGCCTTTAGAAACGGCGAGTCAATCGAAGATTTGATTGGTTTTTCTATCAAAAACAAAAAGAAAATGCGTGCAGGAATGGATACAATTGAAGCTGTAAATAATCCTACTTTAAATCAAGACAACCGCAGTATGATTGCAATTGGAGGGTAAATTACGATAATTCTACCCTAACATTATACTGATTTTCATTTAAAATAGATTCAATAGTACCAAAAGTGGCAATGCTTCGTTGATATTCTCGTTCCTTTTTTAATGCCAACTGTCTAACAGCGTTTTCAAAACGACTTACTTCCTTTAGATTGGTTAGAATTAATCCAGGCACCAAGGAGTTATTCCCTGCTGCATCTTTTGAAACCATTGTGATATAAGAAGAATTACAATGTTTTTTAACCCCAGTTTGAATATTTTCGGCTTCGACACGAATCCCAATTATCATAGAGCTTTTGCCTACATAATTCACGCTAGCTTTCATAGTTACCAATTCTCCAACTTCAATAGGTTTCAAAAAATTGACGGTGTCAACTGATGCCGTTACGCAATAATTCCCAGAGAATTTAGAAGCGCAGGCAAAGGCTATTTGATCTAGCAAAGATAGAATGTAACCACCGTGTATTTTTCCGCTAAAATTAGTATAAGAAGGTAACATTAACTGAGAAATGCTGACATAAGAAGAACGAACCGTTTTGAAAATTGTATTCATATTTTGATTATTTAGAAGGAAAAATATAAAATTAAACTTTTTCTAGATAACTTATAAAAATACTTTTTGGTGACTCACACAGTGAACATTGGTAATCATCTGGTAAATCCTTAAACAAAACTCCATTATTTATACCTTGTGTTACATCACCAAATTCAGCGTTATACAATGTTAAACATTCAGGACATTGATGAATATCTTGTTCTGATATTTCTTTTTTTATAGTTGTTTCGCTTACTTCAAGAACTGAATTCCCTAATTCTTCAAAATATTTTCTACTCAATTCAATCAAGATTGCGGGTAATTCTTGTTTATCAACATCTTGCGCCAAAACTATATATTCCTTAGTGTTTGGGTCAAAATTTTTGGCGTACAAAACATTATAAGTGGCTCTAATTTTTATAGATTCGAGCTCTTTTGGCGTGTCATTTTTTTCCACAACAATTGACGTGAAATAATGCCCATCACGATTATATTCTGATAATCCAAAGGTTAGTCCATAAGTACTGATGTCAAACTGGTCTAATGTTCGCACCAAAAAAGTCTTGAGATTCAACGCCCATTCCGTGGCAACAGGCAAATGCCAATTGAGTTCCAATAATGAATGACGCACGTTAATTCCTTTTTTTCCAAGGAATTTTTCCCAATCGAGTTTTCGGTCTTTTGGAATTCCTTTTACAATGAACGATTTCCATGGCGTGATGCAGATTTTACCTATTTTACAATCAAAACATAAATCGCACATTGCTGCCAAAAAGTCTAAATCATAAAGGTTATTTCTCCAATACAATCCCAACCAATATTGATCAATCCCCAGTTTATTCATTCCTTCATAATACGGAAAAGGATAAAACGGGATATTTAGCGGTTTGTCAATTGTACGATTATTTGTATCCAAAACATCGTTGACCAATTGAAAAATCATATCAACGGAATCAGGTTCTTCTTCTAAAATTTTTTCGATAGCATAATAGACTTCAGCAATATTCCAACTATAAATCAGAACAGGATACATTTCCATTTTGTCCCATTTAGGTAATCGAATATAGACAAACCAATAATCTTCGTGATGGGAAGCAATAAAGTTAATATGGCCAGTAAACAAAGGAACTAATTGCTGATTTGGATCAGTAATGTTTACCTTTAGTTCGGGTTGCTCTTTAAATTGCTCTAAAATATACAGGAATTTATTTCCCGTGAGCCAAGGCGTATTTTTAAAAATATCTGTAGAAACATAGGAAGTTACAATGTTGTTTCCACTTTTTTCATTGGGATAAACAATATGGTGTTTCCCTGTCTTTTCTTTATCAATAGTTGTAAATCCTTTTGGAAAAATAATATCTTGCCTCGAACCAAAAGAGATTGCTTTCAATCCTTGCTCCAAACCCATATTTACAATTTCTCGTAACTCACCTGGCGAAATTACGCCTCCTTTTACAATTAATCTTGTTAATTCCATAGTTGTTAGTTTATGGTTTTTTGTTATTTGTTTATAGTTGCCCAACAACAAACTATAAACAACAAACAATAAACTTATTTATATTTCGATAAAATTTCTTTAACCTCAGTTTTACAACTTCCGCAACCCAGTCCAGCTCCAGTGGTTTTACATAATTCGGTAAAATTAGTCACACCGCTTTTTATACATTCTTCTATATTTCCGCTTCCTACCTGACTACAAGAGCAAACAAGTTTTCCTAATACAGGCTTGGCATCCGAACTTCCTCGCAGTAAATAATTTCTCTTATCAGCGAGTTCGATCTTGCTTTCGATCATCGTTTTGAATTCGGCAAATTCATTTTTATCGCCCATTAAAATAGCGCCAACAAGCAAGTCATTTTTAACCACACATTTTTTATAATATCGTTTCCCTAAATCGGCAAAAACGATTTCCTCATACGAATTATCATTTTCTGGAATTTCAATTTCGCCAATGCTGCACAAATTGATATCCTCCAATTTTAAGATATTCATCAAAACCGAACCTTTGTAGAAACTGCTGATGTCTCCCGCCATAAAGTTGGCCAAAACATCTGCTTGCTCTTCAGCAGCCGAAGTTATTCCGAACAATTGATTGTTGAATTCCGCTATTTCTCCAATGGCAAAAATATTGGGATTCGAAGATTGCAAATACTGATTTACTTTTACGCCACGTCCGCAGGAAAGACCTGATTCTTTGGCTAGTTCAATATTTGGGATGGTTCCAATGGTATAAACAATCGCATTTGCTGTGAATATCCGACCACTTTTTAGGGCAATTTCAATTTCTTTTGGATTGTCTGTTTCAAATACGGTACTCACTTCATTATCAAAATAGATTGGAATGTCCCGAAGTTGCACTTCCTCGGCCAATAATTTACTTGATATACGATCCAATTGACGTTCCATTAATCTAGAAGCCCTTTGTATGATGGTAATTTTTACCTTTTTATGTTTTAAAGCAGCGGCTAATTCCAATCCTAATAATCCACCACCTACAATGACAACGTGTTGTTCTTCTGGAGGTAAATTGGTACTGTCTAGGTAGTTTTTCAATCTATCAGCATCTACTTTTCTTCGGATGGTAAATCGTCCGGGTAAATTCAACTGAGCATTTTCTGGAATAAAAGGTCGGCTACCTGTTGCCAATATCAACGAATCAAAAGTATGTGTTATGCCATCGCTATCTCGAATTATATTTTCTTGCGTATTGATTTCGTCTATCGAAACATTAGATTTCATCGTGATGTTTAGTTTTCCTAAAGCTTCTTCTTTTATTTTTAAAAGTTGCTCCCAGGAAAGTTCTGCGGTCACATATTCTGGTAATAACACCCTATTGTAAAATGGATTTTCTTCATTCGAAAAAACTATAATTTCATCAGTCGTATTGATCTCTCGATAATTTTGTATGAACCTAAAAGCAGCTGCGCCAGCACCAACTACTGCGATTTTTTGAAAAGGTTTCACATATTTAGTTACAGCAACTGTGGTATATTTGAAATCGGGTTCTTTTGATATAGGATCAACAATGGTATTAGTCAAATTATTGGTTCTATTAAGGTCGTTTTCCAATTGTTTTCCCCAATGCATTGGCAAGAAAACTACCTTTTCGCGAATGGTGTCCGACACTTTCACCTTTACTCGAACGTTACCATTTTTGCTGGTTACCACAACAATATCACCATTTTGTATAGAAGATTTAAAGGCATCAATTGGGTTCATTTCGAGCATCGGACTAGGAGTGTGCGACATCAATCGGGATACTTTTCCAGTTTTGGTCATCGTGTGCCATTGATCACGTATGCGTCCCGTTGTGAGAATAAATGGAAAGTTAGTACTTGGTGCTTCCGAAGTATTTTCAATAGCTGTCGGGATATTGAAAATTGCTTTCTGCGAAGGTGTAAAGAATTTTTTATCAGCAAACAAACGAGGAGTACCAGGATGTCCGTAGTCGGGAACTGGCCATTGAAAAGTTCCTTCGTTTTTGAGACGGTTGTAATTAAGAAAGGAAATATCGATGTTTGTATCTTTTGTCATCAAACAATATTCCTTATAAACATCTTCGGTGGTATTGAAATTGAAACCCGTAAAATTCATTTTCTTGGCAAAACGAGTCAATATCTCGACATCAGATAAAGCTTCTCCTGGAGCATTGATACCTTTTGGCAAATAAGAAATTCGTCTTTCTGAATTGGTCATTGTACCTTCTTTCTCTAACCAACCTGCTGCTGGCAAAAGCAAATCGGCAAACTTCGCTGTATCAGCATTGTGTGAAATATCTTGAACTACCACAAATTTGGCATTAGCCAAAGCCTTTTCAACTCTTCGAGAATCGGGTAAACTCACCATTGGATTGGTACAAATAATCCAAATAGCTTTCATTTTTCCAGATTCGAGGGCATCAAACATTTCGGTAGCAGTCAATCCCGGTTTCTTCGAAATGTCATCCACTCCCCAAAAGTCAGCTACTTCTTTGCGATGCGTTGGATTGTTTAACTCTTTATGGACAGCCAATAAATTTGCCATTCCTCCAACTTCACGACCGCCCATTGCATTGGGTTGACCTGTCAAGGAAAAAGGTCCTGAGCCTGGTTTTCCAACCTGTCCGGTAAGCAAAGAAAGATTGAGTAAGGCAGTATTTTTGTCAACACCAATGGCACTTTGATTGAGTCCCATTGCCCAAAGCGAAATAAATCCTTTGGCTTTTCCAATGATATCGGCGGCTAATTTAATTTCATTTACTGATATTCCGCAAAGTTTAGAAGCTTTTTCGAAAGAGCTGGATAAAACCAGATTTTTGTATAAATTATAGTTTTCAGTGTGGTTTTTAATAAAATCCGCATCAGCATATCCTTTTTCGATTAACCTTTTGGCTAAAGCGTGGTACAATATAATATCAGTACCTGGAATAATCTGCAGATGCAAATCGGCAGCCAAGGCTGAGTCCGTTTTTCGAGGATCGATTACAATGATTTTAACTTTTGGATTCTTATCTTTATGTTGCTCTATTCTGCGAAAAAGAATGGGGTGACACCAGGCAGGATTTGCACCAGTTATCAAAAACGTATCAGCAAGTTCAATGTCATCGTAAGCAATTGGAACAGAATCCTCGCCAAATGTTTTTTTGTAACCTGCTACAGCAGAACTCATACACAAACGAGAGTTGGTATCAATATTATTGGTTTTCAGGAATCCTTTCACCAATTTGTTGACTAAATAGTATTCTTCAGTAAGACATTGTCCCGAAATATAAAAACCAACGCTGTCAGATCCATATTTTTTAATCAT
>CAMDGJ010000126.1 GCA_945897545.1 Flavobacterium psychrophilum | reverse complement strand
TGTCTGGTTTTGTGGTCTAGGTAGTTGGCAATTTTGGTTTGTTCTTCAATGCTTGGAAACGGAATAGGTATTTTATTTATGGAATACAGCGATAAATTTTTTATTGTTGAACCTGATAATTGATTATCAATATAGGTTTTACAGCTTTCAGATTCCAAATATCTATAAGTAAAACTCAATACGTTTGAATCAATAATATTAATGTAAGCTACACTTTTTCCAAGCATAACTTTCTCTCCTTTATAGACTCCTAAATTTCCAATTGTGCCGTTTATTGACATTAAAATTGAATTTTCATTTAGCTCTTTCTTATTTGAAAGATATTCTTCTTCAGAAACACATTTCGTATGTTCATAGATAGATATTTGTCCATCATCAATGTTATTACCGTTAATAAATTTAAAATTAGAATTATCGACATAGCTTGGAGTTCCATGTAAACCATCGCCTATTTTACTTGCTAAAAAACCAAGTCGAGTAACCTCCCAATGCTCTGGAATCTCTCCAATCCATTCAATTCCAGAATCTTTATAGTTATCGTATTTCTTCATTTTATATCGGTCGTGGCTATGCCACTTTGTTTTGTGTTTGTTTTGTGTGTCCTCGGGATAAATCCCGAGGTTATGTTATCGGTCGTGGCTATGCCACTTACAAGTGCCATCTGCACGGATAATATCCTTGCCTTGGGTTTCAACCCAAGGATAAAAGATAGCAGCCATTGCTAAGTGCCATCGGCACGACCGATATCCTTGCCTTGGTTTCAACTCAAGATATTGATAATTAAAATCAAATCAAATCTTCAAAAATAAACCGCTCATCATAATCAACTTCAAATTTATTCAAGAACTCTATATATTCCTCTCTAAAACTCTGTTTTTTATGATGTTCTTCCTGATTTAGAATATAATTATACACATTGTTAGTATGCGATTTGCTATAGCTGAATGCCCCAAAACCTCTTTGCCATTCAAATCGATTCAATAACAATTTACTTTCGTTTACCCATTTTGATGATTTTGCTTTTACGCTTTGCATCAAATCCGAAATTGAAATAGAAGGTTTCAAAATAAAAAAACAATGCAAATGATCTTCAACACCATTAACAATGATCGTTTTGCATCCTGTTTCGTTAATTAGATTACCGATGACAGCCATTAATTGAGATTTCCATTCTTTTTCAATTATCGCATTGCGATATTTTACTGCAAATACAGCTTGGATGTAAAGTTGAGAATATGAATTTGACATATAAGCTTGATTTTTGGTTTTTAAATTTGACTTTCTTATATTTTTAAACTAATACTGTCAACATAAAAAAGTTTCAATTAATGACTTTAGCTCAATTGTTGTGACAGTGTCGCAAGAATCTGTTTCCCGTATTTAATTTTATCTTTTTGCTTAAATTCCGAATGAATATAATATCCAATAAACCAATACATTATTGTGGTTTCAGAATTAAGGTAAACGGCAACTTTGTTTCTGGTATTTTCAACCAGAGCTATAATTTTTTCTATTAATGGATTTGAGATTTGAGATAAGTCAGTATTATTCAATGCTAACTCATTTCCATAATCATTATTATTATCGTGTTTTTCCATAATTTATCCGATAACTTCTTTAAGTAAACCATCCGTTTCTTGCTCAATAGCCATAATGTCCTTGCGGATTTCATCCAAAGAACGTAAGGGTTTGTATTGGTAAAAATACTTGGTAAAGTTAATTTCATAACCAATATTAGTTTTGGTTTCATCAATCCAAGCATCTGGAACATGAGGCAATACTTCACGTTTCATATAGTCTAACATATCCATTGTCAAAGGAATATTTTCAGTATCTCTAAGTGAACTATCTGCTTTTGCGTCGCCTTTTTTATCAGCAACCACTTGTCCTTTGGCATTGTGTTCTGGTCGTTCCACAGTTACTTTGGCATAGCCAAATTCTTTGTTATCAAATATCTTTGAAAATTCGTTGGGTCTGAAATCTCCATATATTTTAGTGATTTCAGCAA
Organism: Flavobacterium psychrophilum; assembly: GCA_945897545.1. Classification (GTDB taxonomy): domain Bacteria; phylum Bacteroidota; class Bacteroidia; order Flavobacteriales; family Flavobacteriaceae; genus Flavobacterium; species Flavobacterium psychrophilum_L. The sequence continues at coordinate 6,582 of CAMDGJ010000126.1, read as the reverse complement.
TCTGTTTGTTGCTTATTTCGTTTCGTTTGTTGCCTAACGATTTGCTCATTTTTTTGGAGAAATCAATGGCATTAATCAACTGTACTTTTCCTTTGCGTTCCGCTGGTTTTTTGTTAGAAATGACCCAAACATAAGTGCTAATACCAGTATTGTAAAACAATTGATTTGGCAACGCAATTACAGCTTCTAACAAGTCATTTTCTATTATCCATTGTCTTATGCTACTTTCGTTTTTGGTCTTGCTAGGTGAACCAGAAAACAATGGTGAACCATTAAATACCAAAGCCAAACGTGAACCTTCTGGTTTCATCTTTGCCATTAAGTGCATCAGGAACAAGAAAGAACCATCACCAACACTTGGTAATCCAGCTCCAAATCGTCCACCGTGCCCCAATTGGTCGTGTTCTTCCTTAACCTTCTTGGCAAACTTTTCCCATTTCACACCAAATGGTGGATTGGTAATCAGATAATCGAATTTCTGGTCACTCAAATGGTCTTCGGAAATACTGTTGCCTTTCTTGATATTGGATGCGTTTTGCCCTTTTATCATTAAATCCGACTTACAAATCGCATAGGATTCTGGATTTAATTCTTGTCCAAATACTTCTAATCGTGCATCTGGATTCAGCTCATTCAAGTACTCTTCTGCAACAGATAACATTCCACCTGTTCCAGCACAACAGTCGTATATGGTTTTGGTAATTCCTTTTTTGGTTAGGATTTCTCTATCGTTTAAGAATAGAATATTTACCATCAATTTGATAACTTCTCTTGGTGTAAAGTGCTCTCCAGCGGTTTCATTTGAAATCTCGGCAAATTTTCGGATTAATTCTTCAAACATATATCCCATTTCCATACTGGATATGCGGTCTGGATGCAAGTCGATTTCTTGGAAACGCTTCACCACCATAAACAACAAGTTATTGTCATCCATCTTGGTAATTTGGTTTTCAAATTCAAATTGTTCGATTATTTCTCTGGCATCTTCCGAAAATCCATTGATATAATTGCGAAGGTTGGAAGCTATATTGTTTGGGTCGGCAATCAGTTTATTAAAATCGAAAAGACTTTTATTATGAAAATTAAAGCCAGCGGTTTTATTGAGTATTGGGTCTAGGTTTTCAATACTCATCGTTTTCATTTGCTCAAATTTACTGAGTACAGCAACTTTAGAGCTTTCCAACACACAATCCAATCTTCGTAATACGGTTAATGGTAATATTATTTTGCCATAGTCACTTTGTTTGTAATCGCCTCTTAAAAGGTCTGCAATTGACCAAATGAAATTGGCTGATTCTTTAACGTTTTTCATGTAGTATAGGTTCTTGTTTTATTTTAGTATGATTAATCCGATTCATCTTCAGATTTTAACAATCGCTAAAGTAGTAAAAAAGTTTGTTAGATAGATATTTTTGTAATTACATAAAAAAAACTCATTCGCTAAGAATGAGTTTTTTTTGCTTTATATTTTTGATTATAAGTTTTCGATCCACAATCTAGCATTGACAAAGGCTTCATGCCATGGCGAAACTTGGCCATTCCTGTCTTTAGGATAATGTGCCCAGTTCCACTGAAACGTAAAGTATAGCAATTGAAATTATACAATGGTCTTTCTCATTTTATAATTTTACAGATGTAAATACCAATAGACAATAAATTTAGTTCACCCGGTCTATCGGTAATATTGGACTATTATTTATTGCTAATGGATATTGGTTTTTCGTTTAAAAAATCGTGTAATTTCCAAGCTTGTAGATGGATAATTCCTTTATTGACAGGCATTACTATGTCGTCTAACGATACCACTATTTTTGGATAATTATCATTAATGGCTTCTAAAGACGCAAATTCTCTTTTTATGGTGGCTTCGTCAATTAGCAAATAAGCCGATTGAACATAAATCTTTTGGTCTGCTTTTGTGGCTACAAAGTCAACTTCTTTATTAGGCAAAACCCCAATATACACTTCATATCCCATTCGTCGCAGTTCTAAATAAATCAAGTTTTCTAATTGATAGCCAATTCCATATCCAAAACCAGCGTATAAATAATTTTTGTAGGCCAAATCATTGCAATAATATTTTACATTTCCCGCTATGGTATCTTTTCCTTTTATGTCAAATCGCTCCGCTTTGTGCAGTAAAAAAGTATCTTCGATGTAGCCAATATAATTTGCAATGGTGTCATAAGTGGTTTTTCGACCTTTACTTTTCAAATAGTTAGTAACGTTATTGATAGACAATAAATTAGCCGCATTATTAACCAAATAAATAAAAATTTCTTCTAATAATTTTGGATCTTTTATAGCGTGTCGCTGGATAACATCACGAAGCAAAACAGTATCTTTTACCGATGCGACATAATGCCTTTTGGTTTCTTCGTTTGGCAATACAAAAAGCTCAGGCAAACCACCACTTTGCATATAATTGATATAGGACTCTTTGTTGCTATTTTGTTGCGTAATGCCAATATATTCTTTGAAGCTGAATGGAAATATTTCAAAATTAACATACCTGCCCGAGAGTAAAGTGGCTAATTCGCCTGAAAGCATTTTTGAATTTGAACCGCTGATAAATACTTCATAATTTTGGGTAAAATCTTGAGAGTAGGAGTTTACAAGGCGTTCCCATTGCGAAATATTTTGAACTTCATCAAGAAACAAATAAATTTTCCCCTGAGGTTCTAAAGTCAGTTTATAGTGTTTTATCAATTGTTCTAAATCAGTATAATGGTTTACAAAATCAAAATCGATATACTCTTTGTTCAAATAAAAAATGTTGTTCGGATGCACGCCATTAGCAATTAAGTCATTGGCAATCTGTCGTAGAATATAACTTTTACCGGTACGCCTTTGACCCACTATAACTTTTACCAATTTATTATTACAATAACTTTTAATGGCGTTGAGATAATCGGTACGCAAAAAACCTTGTTGAGGCACATTACCGTTCCAAAAATTGTATTTTGCTAAAGAGTTAAATTTTTCCTGCATACTCGAAAATTTTATACAAAAATAGGTTTTATTCTTGTACGGACGAAAAAAAATGCTTTTTATTCGGTCTGCGGATAAAAATGTACATTAGATTGTGGCAAATGCATTATAAAACTGCAAAGTTAATTGTGCAATTTTAACGCATAATCTTGTAATAAACACAATAAACGAGCTATTTTAGTTTCCTGATTGATTATTCCTGTTGCATTTTTAGCACAATTCGAACACACGACCCAAACTTCTTAATAAAAATCGTATTTTGTTAAATTTTCGTCTTGAAAGCGCTTGGATTGTGTCATTTTAGTTTAATAATTATTATTCACACTTATATTTTGAATTTTGTTTGGAGTAAGTAACACATATAAACCACAAGGCGTCCAATTCTTTTTTAAAAGCTTGCGGGCAAAAAATCATTATTTACCGCTCCGCAAAGTCTGCGACTTTGAGGATGTGTTTGTCAGTCTTTGACTGAAAAAAAATTAAATAGCACAAAACTAAATCGGTTAAAAACCGAAAGACCCTACCTCAAAGTCAGAGATTTTGAGGAGTGAATGCTTTGATAGAGAATTGAAGTTGAGTTTTTTGGGCAACTGCGAATCATAAAAAAAGCGCAAGAACTAAATCTTGCGCCTTTTGACTTATAAATTATAACATCTGCTTTCTGAAATCTGCAACCTGAACACAGATCACAACAGCTTGCTTATAATTACTAGTATTTCTTCATCACCCTTAGGGTTTTCATCTCAGTACCTTGCGATATTGTAATGTTATAAACACCCGTTGGATAATTAGAACCAACTTCCTTATTGCCCACTTCTGATACAGGAACATTGCGTGTCTCTACTAATTTGCCAATCGCATCATACACATTCACTTGCACATTTTCTGAACTTGTCGTGATAAGCTCTAAATTGAAAGTACTAGTAAATGGATTAGGATATGCCAAAACCTCGAAAGGCACCACCGCAGCAGCCGGAACGACTTTAGCTTCAGTCATTTTTGCTATTACAGAACAATTCTTATAATACACTGTAAACGCTGCACTATATACAGATAGGCCACAACTATTGGTGAACTTCGCTCTATAGTAATTCACTCCAACCGCCGGGTTCGCAATGGTATAACTCGTTGCTGCAGCATTGGGTATATCCGTAAATCCTGTAGTGGTTGATGTGGTTGATTTTTGCCATTGGATGGCTCCATTTGAACCTGCTCCTATAGTCAATACTTTTGAAATTGAAGAAGTAGTACAAATTGCTAAAAGAGAGGTTGCTCCTGTTGGAGAGCTTACAGTAGCAGTTATTGTTTTCGCCAATGGTGCAGCATAAACCAAAACTGGAACAACTTGACTTGTTGCTGTAGAACAAGAACCTATGCTAGCTTCCGCTTTATAAGCTGTTGATGCCGTTAGATTTCCTGTTGCTAGTGTTCCTGTAGTTGAGGTAGTAACCGCTGTCCATGTTGGCGAAGCTGTTGTCCAGTTTGTTGATTTCAACCATTTGATGGTACCCACAGATCCTGTTAATGTTAACGTAGTTTCTGTTCCTTTACATACCGTTTCTTTTGCAGTAGTTAAAGTTCCTGAAGCTGCTGCAGCTCCAATCGCATATTGAATCACATTCGAAAAGGTTACCGAACAGGCACCACTTGTAATCTTAGCTCTAAAATAAGTATCAGTTGTGATAGCAGTTACAAGATAAGTTGCCGCTGTTCCTGTAGCAGAACCCGAAACATAATTGGTTCCTGCTGTTCCTACAATACTTGGTACATTTACGAAATCTGTTCCATTAGCAGACGATTGCCATTGAATAGTTCCGGTATTTCCCGACACTTTCAAAGTTCCGTTTGATCCCGAACAGATGATTCCGCCTCCGCTGGCTGTTCCGCCAACAGAGGTTGGATTTACTGTAATAGTTTTAACAGCACTTCTTGCCAAAGTACATGCACCACTTGTCACTACACTTCTTACATAGAATTTTGATAATGCAGCGTACCCTATATTATTGATCGTAAATGAAGCCGCTGTTGCTCCTTCTATCGGCACAAAACCTGTTGTAGCAGAGGTCGTAGATACTTCCCATTGTATTGCCGTTCCTGTATAAGCAGCCGATGTAAAAGTAATATCGCCTCCTGTACATACGCTAGCTGTTGCAACTCCATTTGTTGTAGAAGTATTAGTACCCGCTTTCGCCGCCTTATCTACTTTAATTTTTGTTACTGCTGTAGTAGCTTTACAAGCGCCATTGGTCACCAATGCTCTATACCAAGTGTCAGCTGTTAAAGCAGTTGCAGTGAAAGTATTTGTTGTACTTCCTGCTGCTGCCCAAGTTGGAATAGCTGCGCTATAGTTAGTCGATTTTTGCCATACTATTGTAGCGCCTTGTGTATAGTCCCCTAAACTAAGCGAAGTACTATTGGTAATAGCCGTTGTCAAGGCATTTCCATTGGCATCTATTCCAGTTGTTAATGGCGCACAAACCGTCACATCTCCTCCGCTTATCTTTCCTGCTACTGCTGCTGAACTAACGGTGATTTTAATTGGTGTACCATTTACGGAACTACAAACACCATTTGAAGCTACCACTCTAAACCAAGTGGTTTGTGTTAAAGCGTCTGAGTTAAATGGCATTGCTGCATTGGTTGCCGATAGGGCAGATTGCGCAATTAAAGCACCAACATTGGAGTAAGCAATTCCATCGGTTGAAGACTGCCATTGAATGTTTCCAACACTTCCTGCTGCCAAAGATAAATTCACACTGTTGCCTTCACATACTGTTAATGCTGGCGATAATTTACTTAGCACAGCAATAGTTGCCGCTTTTGACAAGACGGTTAAATCAGTAAGGGTAACAATAGCTGAGGTTAGCGTTCCACAAGAACTAGTCACCACTACTTTGTATTTGGTTCCCGTTGCAGGAACAGTGGCCGTGGTTTTGATACTATTCAAGGTTGCCGCGGTTGCTCCGGAATAATTGGCTGTATTGGTTAGCGCTGTCCATGTCGTTGCCGTTGCCGCTTGGGCGTACCATTGATAGGTTCCAGTCTCGGCTGTTGTGGCAACGGTAAACGAGGCCGTTCCGCCAATTGCTTTGCAAATAGTAGCATTCACCGGTTGATTACTAATTACTATTGCAGTAGTCGCAGCAATATTATTGTCGTTACAATCCGTATTGTTTGTTACATAACCCGTTAGCGCACCTGTACAAGACTGTTGGGAAACAGCAGGATTTCCAAAACCATCACCATCAATATCGGCATAGTAAAGCACATTTGGAGTTACGGTAATGATCATCGATGCAGTAGTAGCACATTGACCTGCCGTTGGTGTAAACGTATAAGTAGTTGTTGCAGTATTATCTATGGCTGGGGCCCATGTTCCTGTAATGCCATTATTAGCAGTTGTTGGTAATGCTGCTAATACAGCTCCATTACAAATAGGAGCTACTTGTGTAAAAGGTGGAGCACTTGGTTGATTTACTGTAATTGTCATTGTAGCTGTACCTAAACATTGACCCGCAACTGGTGTTGGAGTAAAAGTATAGGTTGTAGTTGCTGTATTATCTAAAGCAGGAGCCCATGTGCCTACTAAAC
>CAMDGJ010000125.1 GCA_945897545.1 Flavobacterium psychrophilum | reverse complement strand
AAAAGCAAAGGAGATTATGCTTTTATTAGTCATATGATAGAAACCACCTATGAAGATGTTGGAAAAGTTGGGGTTATTGTTCCTCACGGCGTATTGTTTCGTAGCAGCAGCGAAGGTCAAATTCGTAAAAAACTGATTGATGAAAACTTGTTAGAAGCAGTTATTGGTTTACCTGCCAATCTCTTTTTTGGTACAGGAATTCCAGCAGCCATATTAATTTTCAACAGAGGAAAAGAAGCAAATAGAGACATTTTGTTTATTGATGCCAGTCGTGAATTTGAGAGTGGTAAAAATCAAAATAAGTTAAGAGAAATCGACATTGAACATATTGTAACAGCTTTCAAATCTTTCAAAGCAGCTACACCGCTTACTTCAGAAAAAGGAGCTATTGTAGAAGACAAATACAGTTACCGTGCTACAATGGCTGATATAATTGAAAACGATTACAACCTTAATATTCCTCGTTATGTAGATACGTTTGAGGAAGAGGAAGAAGTAGATATCAAAGCCACACACACCAATATTACTGAATTAAAAAAACAACTAACCGAAGTAGAAAGCCAAATGGAAAACTACTTGAAAGAACTAAACTTAATCTAGTATGCTAACAACACAACAAAAACAACAATTCAGCGAGATACTTGATGAATTAGGACAAACGCTAGACATTTCTGAAACAGAATTTAATGCAGCCGTTACCAGTTACAATGCAGTAGGAAACTGGCTTTCTAGTGAAAATTCAGCATTAGCACCATACAAACCAGAAATCCTTCCACAAGGTTCGTTTTTATTAGGAACAGCTATTAAACCGATTTCAGATAAAGATGATATAGATATTGATATTGTATGCAAGCTAACAGGTAAAAATCCCAATTGGACACAAGCCCATTTAAAGAAGATTGTTGGAGATCGTTTAAAAGAAAACGATACCTACAAACAAATGTTGGACAAAGAAGGTAGAAGATGTTGGACTTTAGAGTATAGAAAATATTCTCAAAAGAACGACCAATACCATATGGATGTGCTTCCAGCTATAATTGCTAGTGGATATAGTATTCTATTAGAAAAAGCATTTTCTAATATGCAGGACACCAATGTAGATGCTCTTGCAATTCGTATTACAGACAATTTAGAACCAAACTATCCATACGAAACAAATCAAGATAATTGGTTAAAAAGTAATCCATTTGGTTATGCGAAATGGTTTATCAATCAGGCAACGGTTCCAACTACAAAAATGTTTTCATTAAACGAAAGCGTAAAACCAGTTCCTAAATACCAGTCAAATAAGTTGCCAGTACAACGTGTAGTCCAAATTCTGAAACGTCATAGAGATATTATGTTCAATGGTCACGACGAAAAACCAATTTCTATTATTATTACAACTTTGGCGGCAAGAGCTTACAAAAAACAAACTAATATTTTAGAAGCTTTAGTAGATGTTATTGACAATATGCACAATTATATCTTAGACAAGCAAGACGAAAAAACAGGGAAGTGGTATAAATTTATTGGTAATCCTGTAAATCCAGAAGAGAACTTCGCTGATAAGTGGAGAGAAAATCCTAACAAGCAGAAAAGATTTTATGATTGGTTAGCAGCAGCTAAAAAAGACATTCAAGAAGCTACGCAGCAAACTGGAAGTCATAATATTATGGAAAGACTTTCAACCTCATTTGGAGATAGAGAAGTTAGAAAAGCATTTAGTAATATTGGAGACAGAGCAAGACTTTTAACAGAACAAGGCAACAATCGTTTTGACACAAAAGTTGGGTTATCAACAGCAGGAGCAAGTACAATTAAACCACATAAATTTTATGGCTCAGAAGATTAAACCTATTTCAATAGCAATTCAGGCACTTAACATAAAAAAAATGTTTCCTGATACAAAAGTTATTAATCAACGTGACCAATTACTAACTTGGACACATTCCCTAACGCCTTCACCGTTAGGGGATAATTATGATATAAAATTAGTGTATCAAATAACGGATAAACCCAAAATATTTGTCACAAAACCTAAACCTTTAGCATTAGCAATTGATGAAACAAAATTGCCACATTGCTATGACCAAAAATTACAATATTTGTGTTTGTATTATCCTGATGGTACAGAATGGAATAAATCAATGCTTATAGCTACAACAATAATTCCTTGGGCTTATGAGTGGTTATATCATTATGAAATTTGGTTAGGCACTGGAGAATGGACTGGCGGTGGTGTACATCCAGTAAAAAACAAACCTAAAATTTCAGAAAAATAAAAATTAAATGAAAATAAACAATACAGTATATAAAGAAACTTCAATTGGTTTAATTCCAGAAGATTGGAATATTGAACGGTTTGATAATGTTTTTGAACTTCTTTCAACCAATTCCTTTTCAAGAGATAATTTAATATATGAAGAAACTAAAAATCAAATTCAAAATATTCATTATGGAGATATTCATTCAAAATTTAATAATGAAATATTAGATTGTGGTATTGAAAAACTTCCATATATAAAGGATGATTTAATTTTAAATCAAAAATTCAATTTTTTAAAGGATGGAGATTTAATAATAGCTGATGCTTCAGAAGATTATGAAGGTGTAGGCAAGTGTATTGAAGTTAAGAATATTGGTTCAAAGAAAGTTGTTTCTGGATTGCATACTTTTATGGCAAGAGATAATTCAGGATTAACAGCCAATGGTTTTAGAACTTATATTTTTAACAATCAAAAAGTAAGTATTGAACTAAAAAAAATTGCAACTGGTACATCAGTTTATAGTATCTCAAAAAGTTATTTACAAAAATTAAAATTACCTATTCCACCAATTACTGAACAACAAAAGATTGGGGAAATTTTAAGCAAATTCGATGAAGCTATTAATATTATTATACTAATTATTGATGAGTTGAAATTAAGGAATAAAGGTTTGGTGAATAAATTAATATTAGATAATGGTGAATTAAAAGTAAAATTAGGAAGTGTATTTGTCGAAAGTAAAATTCCAACAACAAATGCAGATGTAAATAAAAGAATTACCGTAAGATTAACTTTGAAAGGAATTGAAAAAAGAGGTGTAAGAGGAAGTGAGTTAGAAGAAGCAACGACTTATTATTTGCGAAAGTCTGGACAGTTTATTTATGGTAAACAAAATTTACACAAAGGTGCATTTGGCATTATTCCAGATGAACTAGATGGTTTTGAAAGTAGTTCGGATATACCAGCATTTGACATAAGTAAAGAATTTAATAGTAAATATATTTTCTATTATTTCACAAGAAGACATTTTTATGAGAAGTTAGAAGATATTTCTACAGGAACTGGTTCAAAAAGAATACAGCCTAGAGAACTTTTTAAAGTTGAAATAAAAGTTCCTTCAACTTTAGAAAAACAAATTGCTATTGTTAAAATTATCGATACAGCAACAAAAGAATTAAATAAATACGAACAAAAACTTGAAACTTTACAATTACAGAAAAAAGGATTGATGCAGCAATTATTAACTGGTAAAACAAGGGTAAAAATCTAAAATAAAAATATATGAATTTCAATGTATCTGATTTAGGAAATTTAAAAGCTGGAGATAGAGTTCAAGTAACCTTGCAAGGAAGTGCGGCTAATGTTAGATTAATGGATAGTTCCAATTACAGTAATTATAAAAACGGAAGAAGGCATACTTATTTTGGTGGTTTAATTACTAAATCGCCAGTAGTGTTAGGTGTTCCAAATTCAGGTCATTGGTATGTTACTGTTGATATGCAGGGATTACGAGGTACTGTTAGGTCTTCGGTCAAAATATTACCATCTGCTTTGCCAGCCTATAGAGAACCATCACTTTCAACAGTGCCTTCGTTGGTTCATAAAGAACAGCATAATCCTTATGAAACTGTCGAGGATGAAAAAAAATATGATGTTTTTATTTCTCACGCTTCCGAAGATAAGGAAGAAGTAGTTAGACCATTAGTTTATGCGCTTCAAAAAGAAGGATTAACAGTCTGGTATGATGAATTTGAAATGAAAATTGGAGATAGTTTAAGACGAAAAATTGATAAAGGATTAGTAAACAGCAAATTTGGTATTGTTGTTTTATCAAAAGACTTCATTAAAAAAGGTTGGACAAATTATGAATTAGACGGCATTATTTCAAAAGCTATTACAGGCGAACAAGTCGTTTTGCCAATTTGGCACAATATTACCAAAAAAGAAGTGATTGATTTTTCTCCATCGCTTTCAGATAAATTAGCAAGAAATACTTCGGCTTATACTGTTGAAGAAATAGCAACAGAAATAGCGGAGTTGATTATTTCGAGTAACTAGAAAATTAAAACAATTATGAGCATATCAACTATAACAGAAAAAAACAAATATTTGCTTTGGGTAAAATCTGGTGGAAGATGCCAATACAGAGGGTGTAATTGTTCTTTGACACAAGATATTTTAACAAAAAAATATTTTAATAAAGCATATATCGCTCATATTGTTGCTGATGTTCCTGGTGGTCCAAGAGGAGATATTGTGCGTTCACCGCTTTTAGCCGATGATATCAACAATTTAATGTTGCTTTGCGATACACATCATAGATTAATTGACAGAGCTGATGTTGCTGGAAATCCAGAAACATTACTATTAGCAATGAAAAAAGAACACGAAGACCGAATTAAGCGTATTACTGCTATTGCGCCTGATATGGATAGTCATATTGTTATTTATAAAGCAAATGTTGGTCATCATTCTCCATTTGTTTCTTATGAAGCAATGACAAATTATCTTTTACCAAAACATTATCCTGCTCAATCTTCCTCAATAGATTTGGGCTTAACAGATAGCCCATTTAGAGATAAAGATGCTCACTTTTGGGACACAGAAATAAAAGTTTTAGAAGAAAATTACAATACTCGTTTAAGAGATTTATTAAGACAACAAAAAATAAAGCACATATCACTTTTTGCTTTTGCTCCAATGCCATTATTAATTAAATTAGGCACATTAATCAATGAAATTCAGAATATTGAAATTCATCAACCAATACGAAATCCTCAAACTTGGAATTTGTCAGATGATACAGAAGTAACTAATTATAATAGTAGCGAACCAGCAATATTTCATCCAATTGTAGTATTAAATATTTCATTAAGCGCCACTATTTCTAATGATAGAATAACAAGTGTGTTAGGCAATGAATGTGCTATTTATACAATTACAATCGACAATCCAAATCCAAATTATTTACAAAATAAAATTCAGCTACAAGACTTTAAAACCACAATGCAACAATTACTCAATTCAATTAAAGCCAAGTATAACGCGCAAACACCAATCCATATTTTTCCAGCAATGCCAATTGCTACTGCAATAGAATTGGGTAGAGTTTGGTTTCCAAAAGCCGATATGCCTTTGTATCTTTACGATGAAAATACAGCAAATAGTGGGTTTGTAAAAGTGATAGAAATAGTAAACAGTTAATTTATGAGCAATATTCAAAACACAGAATTTAACAACATTGTAAAACTAATACAAGAAGCACAAGGCAGAGTTAGACAATATACTAATACCGCTTTGGTAACATTATACTTTGATATTGGTAAAACAGTAAGCCAAAAAGTAGCAAAAGGTACTTGGGGTGATGGCACTGTACAACAATTAGCCGATTATATTCAGTCAGAAATCCCTACATTAAAATCCTTTAATCGTAGAGGTTTATACCGTATGAAACAGTTTTACGAAACCTATTGTCCAGGATCGGAATTTGATACTGTATTTCAAAGTATTACTTCGTTAAATATTGAAAATAAAAACAATGAAATTGTGTCAGCACCGCCGACACATTTAAGTTTTGAGTTTGTATCAACAGCGTTGACACAATTACAAAAACCACAAAATGAAAAAGTGTCACCGCTGGCGACACAATTAGAAAATGATAATAACGATAACGAAAAAACAATTGTGTCCACACTGCGGACACAATTGAGTTGGTCAGTTCATTTAGAGATTTTATCAGGGTGTAAGTTGCCAGAAGAAAAATTGTTTTACTTGATTATGGCTTCGAGAGAGAAATGGGGCAAATTAGAAGTTAGAAGACAAATTGATAGTGGCTTTTTTGAACGATATGTTTTAAATACAAAATTAGTGTCGCCATTGGCGACACAATTACCAGCCAAGATAAACGAGCATCTAAAAGACATTTATTCATTAGAGTTTTTAGAACTAGGTGATGATTTCAGTGAAAGTGATTTGCAAAAAGCAATAGTAAAAAACCTAAAGAAATTCATTCTAGAAATAGGAACTAACTTTTCTTTTGTTGGCGAAGAATACCGAGTACAAGTAGCCAATAGAGATTATGAGGTAGATTTATTATTTTACCACAGAGCGTTACAATGTTTGGTGGCTTTTGAATTAAAAATTACCGATTTCAAACCCGAGTATTTAGGTAAAATGAACTTCTATTTGGAAGCACTCGACCGAGAACACAAACAACCACACGAAAACCCAAGTATCGGGATAATTCTTTGTAAAAGTAAAGACGATGAAATTGTAGAAATTGCAATGAGCCGTTCACTATCTCCAACAAAAGTAGCAGAATATACTACCAAACTAATTGACAAAAAACTACTTCAAGCCAAATTACACGAATTGGGCGAGTTGTACAATCAATCAAAAAATATATAATCAAAATGAGTACACCAAGCTATATAGAAGACCACATCAGTCAAATTCCAGCATTGCAATTACTCATAAAAATGGGGTATCAATACGTTTCTCCAGACGAAGCAATGGAATTACGTGGCGGTAGAACCAGTAATGTATTGCTTGAACCAATTTTGAAAAAACAACTTGAAAAAATAAATAGTATTCAATACAAAGACAAAGAGTTTTCTTTTTCAGATAGCAATATCAATACAGCAATTATTGCCTTGCGGGAATTGCCAATACAAGATGGTTTTATAAAGGCAAACCAAGCATTTTATGACTTAATAACTTTGGGTAAAAGTTTGGAACAAACCATTCTTAACGATAAAAAAAGTTTCTCTTTTCAATACATCGATTGGAAAAATATAGAGAACAATATATTCCACGTTACCGAAGAATATGCCGTATTGCGAAGCGAGAGGAATGATACCTATCGCCCAGATATTGTTTTGTTCATCAATGGAATTCCAATGGTAGTAATCGAATGCAAAAGCAATGTCATAAAAGACCCAGTTAACGAAGCCATTTCCCAACATTTACGCAACCAACAAGAAGACGGAATAAGAGGATTATACCAATATTCTAATATGGTGTTATCATTAGCAGTAAACGAAGCAAGATATGCTACCACAGCCACACAAAAAGAGTTTTGGAGTGTGTGGAAAGAAGTGTTTAGAACCAAAGAAGAAGGAATACACTATGGCGATGCTATTAGACAACTAAAAAATAGTGAATTACCCAATACGGAACGAACAGCGATTTTCAAACAGCGATTTTATAACGTATTGCATTATTTTAATCAACTGGAAAAAGAAGAAGTAATCGTAACCGAACAAGATAAGTTAGTTTTTAGTTTATGCCAAAAATCAAGGATTTTAGACCTAATTTTCAATTATATAGTCTATGATGATGGCGTTAAGAAAATAACCCGATACCAACAATATTTTGCAATCAAAGAAACGCTCAAAAAAATTAGTGTTGCCGATGCGAATGGTAAGCGAACTGGTGGTGTAATTTGGCACACACAAGGAAGTGGAAAATCATTGACAATGGTAATGTTGGCGCAATTAATTGCAACCCAAAAAGAAATTAAAAACCCAAAAATAATCCTGGTTACCGATAGAATAGATTTAAACACACAAATCACGGAAACATTCCAAAAATGCCACGTTGATGTAGAGGAAGTACAAACTGGAAAGCATTTAGTAGAATTAATCAATAGCCCAATAGATGCGGTAATTACGACACTGATACACAAATTTGAAGCGGCTATAAATCAATCAAAAGACGGATTTACTTCGCCTGATATTTTTGTATTAATTGATGAAGGACACCGAAGCCAATACGGTACGTTTAATGTAAAAATGCAAAAAGTTTTCCCAAATGCTTGTTTTGTAGCATTTACAGGAACGCCATTGATGAAAAAAGAAAAAAGTACAGCAAATAAATTTGGTGGGTTAATTGATGTGTATTCAATAACGGATGCTGTCGAGGATAAGGCGGTAGTACCATTATTGTACGAAGGAAGACATAATTTAATTGAAGTAAACGATAAACCATTAGACACTTTTTTTGATAAGGTTTCCGAACCGCTTACGCCTTATGGTAAAGCAGCACTAAAAAGAAAATACAGTTCAACCAACCAACTGAATAAAGCCGATCAAGTTATTTATGCAAGAGCTTGGAATATTAGCGAACATTTTGAAGATAACATTCAAGGAACTGGTTTCAAAGGGCAATTAGTGGCACCCAATAAAACTACAGCTATAAAATACCGCGAATATTTAAAAGAAATTGGTAAAGTCAGTTGTGAAGTATTGATTTCTGCACCCGATACAAGAGAAAATTACGAAGATGCTTTTGAAGAAAACGAAGATGTAGTGTTGAAGTTCTACAAAGCAATGATGAGTAAATACGGTAAACAATCTGATTATGAAAAATCTGTAATTAGTGCCTTCAAAAAGCAAGAACAAC
>CAMDGJ010000124.1 GCA_945897545.1 Flavobacterium psychrophilum | reverse complement strand
AGCCTTTTATGAAATAAAAAAGCGTTTCCTCAGGGTTTTCTCGTATAGGAAGTAATATTTCGGTCAAATGGTTGCGATAATATTCCCAATCATAAAAGAAAACATCACCCAATCTAGCCCCAATTAATGTAGACAATACTGTCCAAATAAATAGGGAATCTAATTTTTCTATTGATTCGTTTTCACGTTCGAAGATGTTTTTCATTATGTACCAACCTAATCCAAAAGCGATTACAAACATTAGACTGTAAAAGCGAATAACAAAAAATCCTAAATCGATACCTTCAGATGGATTCCAGACTATATTTAAAGCGTGTGTCATTTATTTCTTATTTAAAGTAAAAATACATTTTTTTTGTTTTGAATGTAAAAATTATAGCTAATGGTTATGATGGCATCTTTTTGGAGGAACTGGGTCATACCCTTTTTTACCCCAAGGATGACAACTCAATATGCGTTTTAATCCTAAAAAACCTCCATAAAACAGGCCGTGCTCTTGCAATGCTTCGATCATATAGCTTGAGCAAGTTGGCTCAAATCTACAAGCCGACGGCATAAAAGGGGAAATTGCTGTTTGATAAAAACGAACTAATATTACAAAAGGAAATATGATGATTTTTGAAAACATAATTTTTTGAGTGAACAGTGTTAAGTTTTTAGTGTTCAATAAGGCGAAAAAATAAAAATTTATGTAAGAAAAACATACGATTCGTTTTTTAGTTATTGATTAAAAAACTGCTAAAATAATTTAAGTTGCACTTTATGACTGAGCATTAATTCCGATAGCTATCGGAACTGTTTACTGAACATTAAATGTCGTACCTTCTTTGCCATCTTTCAACTGAATGCCTAAAGCTATTAATTGGTCACGAATTTGATCTGACATCGCGAAATCTTTATTGGCTCTGGCTTCATTTCGCATCGTGATAAGCATATTGATTACACCTTCTAATTTTTCGCTATGGCCTGCAGTTTCAGTTTCATCTTTTAGCCCTAAAACGTCAAACAAAAAGGTGTGAATTGCTTTTGATAACAATCCTAAATCTACTGTCGAAATTGTTTCTTTACCATCATTAATCAAGTTCACATATTTAATGCCTTCAAATAAATTAGCTATTAAAATTGGGGTATTAAAATCATCATTCATTGCGTCATAACAACTTTGTAGCCAATTTGACACAGAAAAGGAACTAATGCTGTGTGAGGTAATATTTTCAAGCAATTTTACGCCTTCTAACAATCGAAATAATCCTTTTTCGCTTGCCATCATTGCCTCATTTGAAATATCTAATACGCTGCGATAATGTGCCTGTAAGAAGCAAAAACGAACTACATTAGGTTGGAATTTTTTCTCGAAAAAAGTATTTTCTCCTGAGAGTAATTCCAAGGGCAGGATGTAATTTCCAGTCGATTTACTCATTCGTAAACCATTCATTGTTAGCATATTTGTGTGCATCCAAACATTTACAGGCGAAGTCCCATAACTGGCTTTTCCTTGAGCAACTTCACACTCGTGATGCGGAAATTTCAAATCCATTCCTCCTCCGTGAATGTCGAATCTTTCTCCCAAATATTTAGTGCTCATTGCAGTACATTCAAGATGCCAACCCGGAAAACCTTCGCCCCAAGGGGAACTCCAGCGCATAATATGTGCAGGCGAGGCATTTTTCCATAAAGCAAAATCTTGTGGATTTTTCTTTTCGTTTTGACCGTCTAAATCTCTGGTGTTGGCAAACAATTCATCAATATTTCGATTGCTTAATTCACCATAATTGAATCCTCTTTTGTTGTATTCAAAAACATCAAAATACACAGAACCTTGGCTTTCATATGCAAAACCAGTGGAAACGAGTTGTTGTATAAGTTCGATTTGTTCAATTATATGACCCGTTGCAGTGGGTTCAATCGTAGGAGTCAAAAAATTAAATTTTTCTAAAACCTGATGAAAATCGACAGTATATTTTTGTACAACTTCCATTGGTTCCAACTTTTCTAGTCGAGATTGTTTTACAAATCGGTCATTGTCTACATTTCCATCATCAGTTAAATGACCTGCATCCGTTATGTTTCTTACATAACGTGTTTTGTATCCTAAATGTAAAAAATATCGAAAGATTACGTCAAAAGACATAAATGTCCTAACGTTTCCTAGATGCACATTGCTATAAACCGTTGGCCCACAAACATACAATCCTACATTTCCTGCGTGAATGGGTTCGAAAATTTCTTTTTCTCCCGAAAGAGTATTGTATATTTTTAAATTTTGAGTTTTAAATAGAGGCATTCTACTGAATTGTTTAATCGGTTAAGGGATGAACCTTCTAATTTTTATTTCTATTAACCGATCAAAAAAATAACCAGTTAACCAAAATTTAAAATTTCGTTTCTAACTTTATATAAGCTAATAGTTCTCTACGGGTTTGTTCTTCTTTAAATTTACCACCAAATTCAGATGTTACCGTACTACTTTCTATGTCTTTTATCCCTCTTGAATTAACGCATAGGTGTTTTGCATCAATGATACAAGCCACGTCTTGTGTGCCAAGTGCGATTTGAAGTTCTTGCACGATTTGCATCGTTAGACGTTCTTGTACTTGTGGCCTTTTAGAATAAAATTCGACGATTCTATTTATTTTTGATAATCCAATCACTCTCCCGTTTGAAATATAAGCAACATGTGCTCTTCCAATTATGGGAAGTAAATGGTGTTCGCAAGTAGAGTAGAGGGTGATGTTTTTTTCGACCAACATTTCTCCATATTTGTAGCCGTTTTCAAATGTTGAAGCTTTGGGTTTTCTGGAAGGATTAAGTCCCCCAAAAATTTCCTTTACAAACATTTTGGCAACGCGATTGGGAGTTCCTTTTAAGCTATCATCGGTCAAATCCATTCCAAGTGTAAGTAGAATATTTTCGACATCTTTTTTTATTATTTCGATTTTTTGATCGTCAGAAATGTCAAAAGCGTCCTCTCTTACTGGGTTTTTTGCAGATGAACCAATATGATTGTCTCCTATTTCGTCATGGAATTCTTCGTTGTTTATCATTAAAAATTGTTATTACAGTGCTATGTATTATTAAATGGTAAAGATAATTAATAAAAGCCAAAGAATTTCTATAGCTTTTAATAATTACTGCTATGTAGTATTGTTATTGAAGTTTTATAAATTTTGTTTCTTTTACCGAATTGTATACTTGAATTGCCTCTTTTAGAATCTGGACAGCCCGAATTAAATCTTCTTCATTTAAAACATAAGCAATTCTAACTTGGTTCAAGCCCACTCCAGAAGTTGAATAAAAACCTGCCGCTGGGGCCATCATTATTGTTTCGCCATTCAAGTCATATTTTTCAAGAATCCATTGACAGAAATCCTCGGTATTGTCTACGGGAAGTTGAGCGATACAATAAAAAGCAGCTTTTGGAGTGGTTACGACTACACCTTCTATTTTTTGTAATTCGCTAATTAAAGTATCTCTTCTAATGCGATATTCTGAAATTACGTCATCAAAATAACTTTGAGGAGTATCAATTGCTGCTTCACAGGCTATTTGTTCAATGGTTGGTGGGCATAATCGTGCTTGAGCAAATTTCATTGCGGTAGAAATAACCTCTTTGTTCTTCGTCACCATACAACCAATACGTGCTCCACACATACTGTATCTTTTGGAAACGGAATCAATCATAATCACATTTTGTTCAATTCCCTTTAAGTTCATTACAGAAAAATGTTTGTCTCTTTCGTCGTAAATAAATTCACGATACACCTCATCTGCAATCAAAAATAAATCGTGTTTTTTTACTAATTTACCCAATTGATTTATTTCGGATTCCGAGTACAAATAACCTGTTGGATTATTTGGATTACATATTAAAATAGCTTTGGTTTTCGGCGAAATGGCTTTTTCAAATTCTTCAATCGAGGGGAGCGTAAATCCGCTTTCGATATTAGAAATAACGGGCACAACTCTAGCGCTTGATTCTTCTGAAAATGCGCTGTAATTAGCATAAAAAGGTTCTGGAATAATAACTTCATCTCCCGGATCCATTATGCTACCAAGTGCAAACAATAGCGCCTCAGAACCTCCAGTTGTAATCATTATATCCTCGTATCCAACCTGTACTGATTGATTAATATAAAACTGGGCTAGCTTTTTTCGGTAACTTTCGTAACCAGCAGATGGGCCGTATTCTATGATATTTAGATCCATATTTTTAATCGCTTCTATAGCGATTTCTGGACTTTTTATATCGGGTTGACCTATGTTTAAATGATAAACTTTATGACCTTTGTTTTTTGCAATTTCTGCATAAGGTGCCAATTTTCGAATTGGTGATTCTGGCATTCTGCGACCTCTAATTGAAATTTCAGGCATATTGATAAAAATTTGATGCAAATTTGCAATTTTTTTTCGAATTTATACGAGTCATTCTCCTTAATTTCTAATTTAATGGGTTTTATAACTCTATATTTTTTGTAACTTTAGGCAAATCATATTTATGAAACAAATTATTATTGTAGTGTGGGTGTTTACTTGCTCTTTATCCGTTTTTGGACAAGAAAGTTTTGTTTTTGAAAATGGAGTTGAGAAAGTAGATTTCCCTTTTAAATTCATCAATAATCTAATATTTATTCCTATATATGTTAATGGTATTGAGTTGAATTTTCTTTTGGATTCTGGCGTTGAGGAAACTATTTTATTTAGTATGGAGGACAAAAAGGAAGTAAATTTTTTTAATGTTGAAAAAATAACTTTGAGAGGGTTAGGAAGTGAGGCTTCTATTGAAGGATTGAAATCAACTAAAAACACTTTAGAATGCAATGGTATGAAATCTGAAAATCATCTGTTGTATATAGTTTTAGACCAAAGTTTTAATCTGTCCTCCCATATTGGAATTCCAGTAAATGGCATCATTGGGTATAATTTTTTGAAAAATAATTTGGTGGAAATAAATTACAGCAGTAAAAAAATTTCAGTTTATAAAGATTCTGATAAACACAGGAAGCGAATCAATAAAAAATTCCAGTTAGTCCCAATTACTATAGAGAGATCAAAACCGTACATTGCTGGCAGTGTGGTTTTAAATTCAAATGAAATCCCAGTAAAATTATTAGTTGATATAGGGAATAGTGATGCCATTTGGCTTTTCGAAAAAGAATCGAAAGGGATAAGAATTCCATCAAAAAATTTTGAGGATTACTTGGGAAAAGGTTTTAGTGGTGAGGTAGAGGGGAAAAGAGCTCAGGTTTCAAAATTTAAGATAGCTAATTTTGAATTTATAAATCCTATAGTTGCTTTTCCTGATTCGACGTCGATAAAAAATGTAAGAATGGTAAAAGATCGGGCAGGTTCAGTGGGTTCAGAAATTTTGAGAAGATTCTCGATTATTTTTGATTATTCTAATCAAAAGATGTTTTTAAGGAAGAACAACAATTTTAATTCTCCTTTTAGTTACAATAAAAGTGGTGTCGAATTGCAGCATTTCGGTTTGCAGTGGGTTCAGGAAACCGTTCGTTTGGAGACGATTCCAATTATAATAGTGGATGCGGTTGATACAAGAGGCAACAATGCTTTAAATAATTTTAAATATAAATTTGTTTTAAAACCAATTTATATAATTGCCAATGTTCGAAAAAAATCTCCAGCTGCGGTAAGTGGACTTTTAAAAGGGGATGTAATTGTCAGTATTAATGATAAGCCTGGATATGAATTTACTTTAGAGCGAATTAATACATTATTGAAATCTGAAGACGAAGATTGGATAACCTTTGAGATCGAAAGAGATAGCCAAATTATGAAGTTCAGATTTCACTTGTTAAACGTGTTGTAAAAAAAACGCTTGTAGAATTTAATCAACAAGCGCGTTTTTTAAGTTTATTTAGTATTAATCTGCAATCACTTCTCCTTTTATTTTCAAGGCAGCTCTTCCGCCTTCATAATTAACCGCATTGGTTTCGACTGTAATTGTTTTTCTAATTGGGCCTGGACTCATATTGTATTTCATTTCGATTCTATCTGTTTTTCCTGGCATTATTGGTTCCGTTGGTGTACTTGGAAATGTAAATCCACTAGTTGAATAAACACTAGTAATAATCAAAGCAGCATCACCAGTATTGGTAAATTCAATAAAGCGAACGCCATTATCTTTTTTCTTATTTACAGTTCCATAATCTAATGTATTGTCTTTTATTTTGAATTCTATTTTAGGGCCAGATTGGGAAAAACCAAAACTACAAATGAATACGATTGCTATTAGTGTGGCGATATTTTTCATTTTCTTTTTTTTAAAATTCTATTTAGTAAAAATACTTTTTTTAATTAACGGTACAATTATTTATTTCGCTTTTTATACTGTACTTAATTATTTACTTTTGCGCATAGTTAAAAATACAAAAATCAGACCAAAGCTAAATTTTGGTTGTAACAGTTGCTTTTTATGACAATTCCTGCACAATTCGACTCTAAAACCATTGAAAATAAGTGGTATGATTACTGGATGGAGAACAATTATTTCCATTCTGAACCTGACCATAGAACACCGTATACCATAGTAATCCCTCCACCAAACGTTACAGGAGTTTTGCACATGGGACATATGCTGAACAATACCATTCAAGATGTCTTGATTCGAAGAGCGCGTCTCAAAGGTTTTAACGCTTGTTGGGTTCCAGGAACAGACCACGCATCTATTGCTACAGAAGCGAAAGTGGTCGCCAAATTAAAGTCTGAGGGAATTAATAAAGCTGATTTGAGTCGGGAAGAGTTCCTGAAACACGCTTACGATTGGACCGACAAATATGGTGGAACTATTCTAGAACAATTGAAACAATTGGGTTGCTCTTGCGATTGGGATAGAACCAAGTTCACGATGGATCCTGATATGTCGGCTTCTGTCATTAAATCCTTCGTCGATTTATACAATAAAGGCTTGATTTATCGTGGCTATCGAATGGTCAATTGGGATCCCGAAGCCAAAACGACTTTGTCTGACGAAGAGGTGATTTATGAAGAACAACAGGGAAAATTATATTTCCTTAAATATAAAATCGAAGGTTCAGAAGATTTCTTGACTGTTGCAACCACACGTCCGGAAACTATTTTCGGAGATACTGCCATTTGCATCAACCCAAATGACGAACGATTTGCGCATTTGAAAGGCAAGAAAGCTATTGTACCAATTTGTGGTCGACTAATTCCAATTATAGAAGATGAATATGTTGATATCGAGTTTGGAACAGGTTGCTTGAAAGTGACTCCAGCGCACGATGTGAATGATAAAACGCTTGGCGAAAAACACAATTTAGCGATCATCGATATTTTCAATGAAGATGCAACGTTGAATAGTTTTGGTTTGCATTACCAAGGGAAAGACCGTTTTGTAGTTCGTCATGAAATTGAGAAAGAATTAGCGGAAAATGGTGCTTTAGCCAAAACTGAAATATACCTAAATAAGGTCGGAACTTCGGAAAGAACCAAAGCCGTGATCGAACCTCGATTGTCAGATCAATGGTTCTTAAAAATGGAAGATTTAGTAAAACCTGCCATTCAATCTGTTTTGGTCGATGGCGATATTAAATTGCATCCGGCTCGTTTTAATAATACCTACGCACATTGGTTGAACAACATTCGCGATTGGAATATTTCTCGGCAATTGTGGTGGGGACAACAAATTCCTGCTTATTTCTATGGAGATGGAAAAGAAGATTTTGTTGTCGCTGAAACTATTGAAGATGCTTTGGCTTTAGCCAAAGAAAAAACTTCTAACCTCTCACTTCTAACCTCTGACCTTCGTCAAGACGTTGATGCACTCGACACTTGGTTTTCTTCTTGGTTATGGCCAATGTCGGTTTTCGGAGGGATTATGAATCCAGAAAACGAAGATTTTAAATATTATTATCCAACCAATGATTTAGTAACGGGTCCAGATATTTTGTTTTTCTGGGTGGCGCGAATGATTATTGCAGGATATGAATACGCAGACAAAAAACCATTTACAAATGTGTATTTGACAGGTTTGGTTCGTGACAAACAAAGACGCAAAATGTCGAAATCGTTGGGGAATTCACCAGAACCATTGGAGTTAATCAAAAAATTTGGTGCCGATGGAGTTCGTGTAGGTTTGCTTTTGAGCGCTTCTGCAGGAAACGATATTATGTTCGACGAAGAATTATGCAACCAAGGAAAAGCCTTTACTAATAAAATCTGGAATGCTTTCAAATTGATAAAAGGCTGGGAAGTTTCGGATTCGATTCCGCAACCAGAATCTTCAAAAGTAGCGATTGAATGGTATGAAGCCAAATTGCAACAAACGCTTTTGGAAATCGAAGACAATTTCGAAAAATACAGAATTTCCGATGCTTTGATGGGTATTTATAAATTGGTTTGGGACGATTTCTGTTCGTGGTTCCTGGAGATGATTAAACCGGCTTACCAGCAACCCATTGACAGCGTAACATTGGCGAAAGCTATAGAAATGCTCGAAAAAAATATGAAATTGTTGCATCCGTTTATGCCATTTTTGACCGAGGAAATTTGGCAATTATTGGCAGAAAGGACACCAGACGAAGCTTTAATCGTTTCGACTTGGCCAGAAATAAAACCGTTCAATGCGCAATTAATTTCCGATTTCGAAAACACTATCGAAGTGATTTCAGGAATTAGAACCATT
>CAMDGJ010000123.1 GCA_945897545.1 Flavobacterium psychrophilum | reverse complement strand
AATAACTTAAATTTATCAACCAGTTATGACATCAATGCCGATGGAAAAACTACGCTGGCTTGGGCTCCAGTTAGAGTGTCGGGTGGAACGACGCTTTTTGAGGATAAAATGAATGTGAATTTCGGTACCACTATAGACCCATATGCTATTGACAATGCTGGGAATCGTATCAATGTCTACAATATTAACAATGGCGGGAGCTTGTTTCGAATGACCAGTGCTAACATGACTTTAAATTATTCAATTTCGAGTAAAAATGACGCAGATGACAATAAAAAGAAAAATGAGCAAATCCAAAGAAATGGCGGTAGAGACGATGATTTGTTTGGTAAAAACACGGTTGATAATATAAGAGGCAGGAGCCAATTTGATGATGAAGAAGAAGGAGAAGATAAAATCTCCGAGTTTTTTAGCTCAACATTACCTTGGGATATGACCTTTGCTTATTCCTTAACCTACGGAAATAGCAATAGAGAAAGTGAAATTACAGGAAATTCTTTAATGATATCTGCCAATGCTGATTTAACCCCTAAATGGAAAGCGGGAGTATCAACTGGATATGATTTTGTCCAAAAGGGCGTTACATTTACTCAACTTCGTTTTGAAAGAGATTTGTTGAGCTGGAGAATGGATTTCAATTGGCAACCATTTGGAAACCAAGCCAATTGGAATTTCTTTATTGGAATCAAATCTGGGGTGTTGAGTGATATAAAGTATGACAAACGAAGTGCCAGCAACAGATAAAATAGTATAACAAATAATTAGAAAGCTATGAAAAAAATAATTTTTACCGAAAAATCTCCTGCCCCAATCGGACCTTATAATCAGGCTGTTTTAAAAGGAAATACCTTGTACACTTCAGGTCAAATTGCTATTAACCCAGCAACCGGAGAGTTAGTAACTTCAAGCATTGAAGTAGAAACGAAACAAGTGATGGAAAATATGAAGGCCGTTCTCGATGCAGCAGGAATGACTTTTGAAAATGTAGTAAAATCAACCATCTTTATTATGAATATGGGAGATTTTGGCGCTATAAACACCGTTTACGGTTCCTATTTCAACGAAAAAACCGCGCCAGCTCGCGAAACGGTTCAAGTGGCTTGCTTGCCAAAAAATGTAAACGTAGAAATTTCTATGATTGCTATTCTATAGCAATTGCATTCAAAAACAACTGAGCCGAAGCTTCATTTGTTGCTAATGGAACGTTGTGAACATCACAAACACGCAATAGCATATTCACATCTGATTCGTGTGCGTGACTTGATAAAGGATCTTTAAAAAACAACACCATTTTTGTCTTGCCTTCGGCAACTCTACCCGCAATTTGCGCATCGCCACCTTGTGGACCTGAAAGCATCTTTTTTACTTTTAAACCAACACTTTCAGCTTTAGATCCTGTTGTCCCCGTGGCTATAAGCTTAATATTTTCTCGCTGCAATATGGTTTTGTTTTTGTTCAAAAACTGGACCATATCGGCTTTTTTTCCATCGTGAGCAATAATTGCTATTTCCATTTTTGTTCGATTAAAATGCTTATAAAAAAACCTGACATTTGAGTGTCAGGTTTGTCTTAGATTATTTGTTTATAATATGATAAGCAATCAGCCCGTCGATAGGTCTTCTTAAGACATTCCCTAATTTCATTTCGTATTTATCAAAGGTTATTTGTAATTCATCCTTTAAATAGAAAGCTATCGAACCTACAAAATGTACAGGGACTTCTTTGCAGTTATCATATTGTCTAATGTAGTTTTTAACAAAAGATTTCATCCCCTTGAAAATTATTTTTCTACAAAATTCATGTTCTTTATGTTGGATCAGGAACTTGGCAAAAGTGGCTAAATACGCATTTGGATTAGCTTCTTTGTACAATTTACTTTTAATAAAATCGGCATCTAAATCGTACTCTTTTTCGAATTCGACTGCCAATTCTTTTGGCATTTTATTGAAATAGTATTTTCGTATTAATTCTTTCCCGAAAACATTACCACTGCAATCATCCATTACTATATATCCCAGTGATTGTACTTTTTGATGTAAAACTTTACCGTCGAAAAAGCTGCAATTTGAACCGGTGCCTAGAATACTTACAATTGCTTCTTCCCCTTTAGGAGTTGTTGCGTAAACTGCAGCATAAGTATCTTCGTGAACTGTAATAATTGCGTTTGAAAAATATTCTTGAAAAATTCGAGAAAGGGAAATTTTCATGTTATCGGTACCACAACCTGCGCCATAAAAGAAAAGGTGTGTTGCTTTGTCTTTATTTTGAAGAATATCGAAACGATCATTTATACGCTCAATAATTTCCTTTCCATCAAGTATTTCTGGATTTAACCCTAATGTTTGGGTTGTGAACAATACTTTTCCATCCTCATCTATCGCAATCCAATCGGCTTTTGTTGAGCCGCTATCAACTAATAATCTCATTTTAATTTTAGATTTTAGATTTTAGATTTTAGATTTTGTTTCTAAACGCTAAAAATGGTTGTTGTTTGGTTTGTTAAAAAAAATCCCGTAAGAATTAAATCAAACGGGATATTTTTGTAAATATATGTAATTATTTTAAACCTGAGATGTGTACAGACAAATCAATTAATTTGCTTGAATATCCGTATTCATTATCGTACCAAGATACTAATTTGAAGAAAGTTGAATTTAAACCAATTCCTGCAGTAGCATCAATGATTGAAGTTCTTTTATCTGAAATGAAATCCTGAGAAACAACAGCATCTTCAGTAAATCCCATAATTCCTTTCATAGTAGTTTCAGAAGCTAATTTTAAGGCAGCCATAATTTATTCATAAGAAGTTTCTTTAGCAACTTTTACAGTTAAATCTACTACAGAAACGTCAACGGTAGGAACACGGAAAGACATACCAGTTAATTTTCCATTCAAATCAGGAATAACTTTTCCAACAGCTTTTGCTGCTCCAGTTGATGAAGGGATAATGTTAACGCTTGCTGCACGTCCGCCTCTCCAGTCTTTTCTTGAAGGACCATCAGCAGTCATTTGAGTTGAAGTTGTTGCATGAACTGTTGTCATTAAAGCTTCTACAATTCCAAAATTATCGTGAATAACTTTAGCCAATGGAGCTAAACAGTTTGTGGTACAAGAAGCGTTAGAAACAACAAGATCTGAAGCTTTTGCAGTTTCGTGGTTTACTCCCATTACAAACATTGGAGCATCAGCAGATGGGGCAGAGATAATTACTTTTGTGGCACCACCTTTAATGTGCTCACTTGCAGTTTCTATAGTTGTGAAAATACCTGTACATTCAGCCACTACATCAACATCAACTTCATTCCATTTTAAATCTGCAGGGTTTCTTTCGGCTGTGATGCGGATATTTTTACCGTTTATAAATAATTTCCCGTCGTTTACTTCTACCGTTCCGTTAAAACGACCATGAACTGAATCATATTTTAGTAAGTATGTCAAATGGTCTACATCTAATAAATCGTTGATTGCTACTACCTCAACATTTTCTCTATTGAAAGATTCTCTAAAAACTATTCTTCCAATTCTTCCAAATCCGTTTATTCCTAATTTTACTTTTGACATTTTCTTGTTTGCTTTTGGCTTTAAGCTACTGCTTAAAGCAGATTATAATTATTATTTAATTTATTTGTTTTTATTTGGCGAAAGCGTGCTCTATACAGACATAATATCAGAAACACGAAGTAATTCTCTATCGATTTCCGTATTACCTTTGATTGCTTTTAACAATGGCGTTAGGGCTATTTTATCATTAATCATTCCTACCATAAAGTTTGATTTTCCTTCCATCAAAGATTCAACCGCTTTCACGCCTAATCTACTGGCAAGAACTCTATCGAAACAAGATGGTGAGCCACCACGTTGCATATGTCCCAAAACGGAAACACGAACTTCATATTCAGGTAAATTAGCTTCAACGTAATCTTTTAATTCGAAAACATTTTTACCTATTTTATCTCCTTCGGCAATAACCACAATACTAGACGATTTTCCTGCGGCTTTGCTTTTTCGAAGCGATTCGACTAATCTTTCCAATCCTAAATCTTCTTCTGGAATTAGAATTTCTTCTGCTCCAGCTCCAATTCCGGCATTCAGTGCGATATGACCTGCATCACGTCCCATAACTTCAACAAAGAATAATCTATTGTGAGAACTTGCTGTATCACGAATTTTATCAATACATTCTATGACTGTATTTAAAGCAGTGTCGTATCCTAATGTATGGCTTGTTCCAAAGATGTCATTGTCTATTGTACCAGGAATTCCCATCACTGGAAACTTGAATTCTTTATTAAAAATTTCGGCACCTGTAAAGCTTCCGTCACCACCAATAACCACGAATCCGTCTATTTCTGCTTTTAAAAGCTCTGCATGTGCTTTTTTACGACCTTCAACGGTCATAAATTCTTTCGAACGAGCAGATTTAAGAATAGTTCCTCCTTTATTGATAATGTTATGCACGCTTCTTGGTCCCATTTCGATGAAGTCTCCCTCAATCATTCCTTGGTAACCTCTATAAATTCCTATGCATTGTATATTGTGATAAGAACATGTACGTACTACTGATCTAATTGCTGCGTTCATTCCTGGTGAATCCCCACCGGAGGTTAGAACGGCAACCTTTTTTATTGTTTTTGGCATTATTTAAGTATTAAAGGGTAAATTTAATAAACATTCTGCACTTTTGAGGTTGCGTTTTTAATAAATTAATAAAAGCCCTCAAATTCAAACGTTATCGTTAATAAGTTGCTAAATTAACGCGTTGGGTGCAATTATCACAACCGTCAGTTCGACTGTTTTTTGTGCAGTAAAACGGAACAAAACTTCTCGATACGCTTCGCACTCGAAGTGACTTGCATCGAGAACCGTTTTTAATAAAATTTTCCTTGTTCTCGATACGATCCCGCTTAAAATCTGGATCACTTGAACTGACGAAAAATTATTATCAAAAACTAATTACCCCAACGGGTTAAATTATTACAATAAAATATTTTTTGGGCTTTGGACTTAAAATTATGATTCATAACGACTTATTTTTGGGACTTACTTTTTTGGCGAGATCCAAATGTTTAATCTTCTTCTGGTACTATTGCTTCTTGATTTATTTTTTGTTCTGTGGGGTTTGATTTTTTAGGTTTAGAACCATCATTAATTTCAGGAGCCAAATCAGAGTCTTGATCAATTTCAAAGGGTTCATTAACTTTTTCTATTTTTAGATTTTTAAAAAATTTATTAGCAAGTTCCTTGAATGTATCAAAATCTACTTCATAGGAAACCCCAACTCCTTGAGTGTAACCGATACCTTCGCCGATATAGTTAATGTCGTTTTCTCGATTAAAAACTCTCAAGTTCAGTGTTCCGTCCTCATTTACTCTATATAAAATTTCAACATCGCCTACAACTGCAGTTTCACTAATACCTCCAAAAGGCACTCCAACTCTCCCGTTAATTGTAATTCTTTCATTAATTTTTGATGAAATTGAGGCTTCGAATCTACCATCAGTTTCTCTCCCAATTGTTCTATCTGCTCCAGTTATGCCAATCCCTACCTGAAACTTTTCATCGTCAGAACGGATCAATCCTGTTAATAAGTTAGTCGCCGTTTCAAACGCATTCGAGGTTAGTGCAGAATTACTAACTCCTTCGGGACTTAAAAAACTACCGGTAGCCAATAAATATAGTGCTTGGGTTTGTCGCACATCTTTATCGTTTAGCTTGTATTCTATTTCTGATTTTAAGACATTACTTACCGTTGGGAATTCAAAATTAAAATCGGGTTCAGGGCTTGCTAAATCTCCTCGAACGCCAATAATTAAATTGATTGGTACTTTTGTGTTAAAAGATGAATTTTCTAATAGCAAAGAAGGATTTGCCGCAGTTTTATAAATAGCTTCCAAGTTTAAACGTGCTTTCATTGGATTCCCTTCCCAAGAAATATAGCCTCCTTTTTTGACAATAAATGGTTTATTAATAATTCCCCCATATTTAAAATTGTAAGTTCCCTCGTAAAGCTGAAAATCGCCCCACATATTGAATTTTCCTAAGGTGTTTATTTTAAATAGCAGTGTTCCGTTTCCTTTTCCTTTCATTCCGTGGCCTGTATTTCTATCTAAAATAACTTCAACTTCCGCATTTGGCGTTATGTCAAGATTAAACTCTAATTCAAGTCCTCTATAGTTTCTGGAATTATCAACAATTCCCTTTTTAAAATTATACTTTTCTTTGGCAGTCAAAAAATGTAGAAAATTATTTTCACTAATGCTTTCGGCATTATTAATTGGGATTTTTAAAGAAGTTCCCTTTTCAGATTTTGCATCAACTTTAATGAATAGCCCATTTGTTGGACCCTTAATAGACGCTTTACCATCAATAAAGGCGACGCCGTAGTAAGCAGCATCTTCACTATCTTCAGTATCTAATACTAATAATCGTTTAGTGGTAATATCCAAATCTAACTTCCAATCCGAAAAATTTTTATGTTCAATACTTCCGTTTAAATTCCCTTTTGTACCATATTTGGTATCTGTAAGCACATCATTTCTAAAGATAAACTTTTCGTCAGTCAAATCTACAATAGTCCGGTTACTTAATGAATAATCAACATTGAGGTATGGAATGGTCATTCCTGCACCGTCAACAAAAAGACGTCCATTGATTTGGGGTTTTTGAAGATTCCCTTCGATACTACTATTTCCGGAGGCAAATCCTCTGATGTTTGACAAAACCTCTCCTCCAAGGGAACCTAAGATTCCCAAATTAAATTTGTCTAATTTTAAGTCTAAGTCTAAAATTGTTTTATTGTCAACAATTTCAAATCTTCCATTGGCAGCAAAAGATTCTAGATTTTCATTTGCGATGGTCGCGTTTACATTGAATTTTTTAAAGGTTTTGTCTCCTTCAATATCAAAATTCAAATTCCCTAAATCGGTTTTATTGATATTCAAATGGTCAATTTGGATTGAAGCCGTAGGTTGAAAAACGGAATTGTCTTGCTTATAATTTATAATTGCATTCGTATTTCCATGTAAGACAAACTTAGGGTTTGCTGGAGTAATTTGATTTAAATCAACATTTTTGACTGTTAATTTCAAATCCTTATATGTTTTCCCCTTTATATCTCCCATGAAGGTAATTTCCTGTTCCTCATGACTTAATATTATATTGTCAAAATTGAAATTTTTGAATGATTTATCAAAAACTATCTGATTATTTGGGGTTTCTTTTTCATTCAAAAACCAGAGGAAATCCTTGATTTTTATTTCAGATTTATTAATTCCCACAACATTATTGTTGTCTGCGTTGATAGTATGATACAAGTTTAAATTAAAAAAATCTTCCCCTTTAAACCCGCCTTTAAACTCGGATCGAAAGAACAAAGTATCTTTCATAGTGACGTTAATCAAACTAAAATCCCTAATTTTATAAAGTTTAGTTTTGATACTGTCTAGTTCTATATAAGCATTGTAAAGTGGGTTTTTATTGTCAATTTTAATTCTAATATTGTCGAAAGTATTATCCGATGCAGTAACTTTTGGTGAATTAAAATTGAGCTTGAATTCTTGATTGTCAGAATTGATATTTCCCTTAACAATAGTGTTTGTGCCTATCGAAATCTCAGGATAAAAGATTTCGATAATTTTGTTATAAATAGTAAAATTAAATTTTAAAAACTGTCCTCTTTTTACTTTTTCGGGCTTGTAATTAGTGTAGAGACTTCCCAGTGAATTAGTGATTAAATTTTTTAATTGATTGAATTCATATTTCCCTATAATTTCACCTTCAACAATATCTGGTGAATTTACAGTAATAGTTCTAACACGGTCTTCATCAAAAGTAGAATTGATATTAAAATCATCAAAAAGGTAAGTTGCTTTAACGTTTTGATAGGTGGTTTTATTGATAAATACATCCCCTCTAAGATTGTCAATTGAATTACCCGAAACCTGAACCACAACATCGCCTTGAAATTTAGAAATGGAATCTTTCATAAATTTCAATTTACGTAAATCGGCATTTTCAACACTGATATGGAAATCATATCTGCTGTCTTTTTTGCTTAAATCTACCAATCCATCAAAATTCATATTCAAATTGGGATCGCTAACCGCAACCTGACCTTTGTACAAACCGCTTTTAAAATTTCCATTAAGCACTACATTGTCATACGTATAATCGTTATATTCTATTTGTGTGACATCTCCCTTTATAGATGTATTTAAATATTTTTCAGAAAATCCTTTGCCATCCACATCGAGATTCATACTTACTTTACCTAAATCTTTTCTATCTAACAATAATCCAAGATCAAAATCCTCTAAGACAATATTTCCAACATAAGTTGCTTTATCTTTTAAATTCATATTGTCGATACTCAAATCAGAGTTTAGCTTACCCAACTGAGTAGTCATCAAAAAACTGGCATCGACAGAGGTCGTCGTAACTTGAGTTTCACCAACTAAATTTATGGTTCCTAGTTTTTTCAATATCACAGGTAGTCTTTTTCCTAAAACATTGGGCAAAATTGACACAAGATCGACATAACTGGTCGAAAGTTTATTAAATTTTCCGCTCATATAGAATTCTTTTCCTTTGCTTGGAAAAAGATTCTTAAAGTTTATAGTCCCAATGATCTGAGATTTTTTAGAATCGACTAATTTTAAATTTGTTAATTTTAAATTGTTTAACGGCCCTTTTAT
>CAMDGJ010000122.1 GCA_945897545.1 Flavobacterium psychrophilum | reverse complement strand
ACTATCTGTATAAATTACTTTTTTATTATAATCCATTTCGGAGATTACGGTAATTACTTTTGGAGTTTTAGTTTCAGGAAAATTATATTTTATGTTTTTAAAAAGCACTTCCAATTCCTTTTGAACAGCTCCAAAATTGGCGTATTTTTTTTGCACCTCAGTATAGAGTTCTCTCCAAAGTGGATTTTGCATTTTTTCTAGCCAAACACGATCATCATTCCCTTTTGGAAAAAAAAAGGGAAAGTCCAATTTTAACTTACCCAAATCCTGCGGAGGTGTTTCAAAAAAAAGTTTGTCAAAACGAACTACTTTTATTTCTACTGGAATTGCTTCGACGGCTTTTTCTTCTTTTGACTTTTTGTCACAAGAAATAAAAGCCATTATTACTATAATTATAAAAATTATTTTTCTCATTTGCCTTTTTTTTAGCACTGATTGTTTCAGTTATCATAATTATCATAAAACTGCGATGAACTTCGTTTAAAATGAATAAATACTGACTTAAAAATTATTATTTTTGCAAATATACAATTACTACTTTTTAAAAACCCAAACTATTATGTCTAAAAAAAGCACGCTGCAAGTTGAAAAAGTAAATGCACACGTTGTACATTGGTTAAAAACCTATGCAGAAAACGCAAAAGTAAATGGTTTTGTTGTAGGGATTTCTGGCGGAGTAGATTCAGCGGTTACATCGACACTTTGTGCACAAACCGGCTTACCTACTTTATGTGTAGAAATGCCTATTCATCAAGCTCCAAGTCACATAAGTCGTGGTAGAGAACATATTGAACAATTAAAGAAGCGATTTCCGAATGTTTCAAATATCGAAGCTAATTTAACGCCCTTTTTTGAAACTTTCAAAACTACAGTTCCAATAATTTCTGATCTGGATAAAGTAAATTTATCCTTAGCCAATACTCGGGCGCGTATGCGTATGACCACTTTGTATTATTTTGCAGGAATTCACGGCTATCTAGTGGCTGGAACGGGAAATAAAGTAGAGGATTTTGGGGTTGGTTTTTATACAAAATACGGTGATGGAGGAGTAGATTTAAGTCCAATTGCAGATTTAATGAAATCAGATGTTTATGCTTTAGGTGAATTTTTGAAAGTTCCACTCTCCATTTTATTGGCTTCTCCCACAGACGGATTGTTTGGAGATGACAGAACAGACGAAGACCAGCTTGGCGCCAGTTATAATGAGCTAGAGTGGGCTATGCTCGAGGACGAAAAAGGAAAAATTACAGTAAATTTTAACGAAAGGGAAAAAATAGTCTTCGAAATTTATAAAAAATTGAACACGATTAATCAGCACAAAATGAGGGACATTCCAGTTTGTATAATTTCAAAAAGTTTAAAGTAGTATTTTTCTATTATTTTTTAGGAATTTAATCAACTATTTTCATTACCTTTATAGACTAAAAATTTTCAACATTTCTAAAAAATAACATTATGATAAAAGTTTGTTTAGCCGATAATCACCCTGTTGTACATTTTGGAGTAAAATCGTATTTCAAAGATCACGATGATATTTCAATAGTTGCTAACGTGGGGAACTTTATTATGGTAAGAGACATACTCCTTACGAAGGAGATTGATGTTTTAATATTGGACTTAGAATTAGAAGGTCTTTCTAGTATTTTTGAAGTTAAAAATATTTTGAAAAATTTTCCAAAAACAAAAATTATTATCTTCAGTGACCTTTCAGAGCAAATTTATGCGCCAAACGCAATCAAAGCCGGTGTTGCAGGTTTTGTCTCCAAAAAAGAAAAACTAGAAACTCTAGGACAGTCTATTGTAAAAGTAAGTCAAGGGAAGATAATTATAAATGAGAACGTTAAGAAAAACCTAGCATTGATTGCTAAACAAAATAAAAGCGAACGTTTGTATCGAAAGCTCTCCAACCGTGAAGTCGAAGTTTTGCGTTACTTGAGTGACGGTAAAAAAAATAACGAGATTTCTAAAATCTTAAACCTCAACGAAAAAACAATTAGCACTTATAAATTAAGATTGTTACAAAAATTA
This sequence comes from Flavobacterium psychrophilum, assembly GCA_945897545.1. Taxonomy (GTDB): domain Bacteria; phylum Bacteroidota; class Bacteroidia; order Flavobacteriales; family Flavobacteriaceae; genus Flavobacterium; species Flavobacterium psychrophilum_L. Next base: position 6,714 of record CAMDGJ010000122.1, on the reverse strand, counting down.
AATGTTACCAATTTAGTAGACTTGGTAAACAAAGCAAAAACACTCGAAATAGTTTAATTATAACGCGACATTACTCTTCCTAATTTTTTCGAAAAGGAATTGATTAGCTTGTAGTAATCCATCGCCATAGATAGCGGCTCTCTATTATCTGAATCTGGTTCAGAGGATATAGAGCCTTTTATTTCCTCTATAATTCGATCTACTAAATACCAACGCATAGATAGAATAGTTTCGGTAACGTATTGACTAATGGAGTCGTGCTTTGTTTTTGGAAAAATATTTTGACCTTCCCAGTTATGCAAGATAACCCTTTCGTCTTCCATTAAAATATCGGTTACTTCTTGTGCAAATTCGGGTTGCAAATGCATTAAGTATTGCTCAATACTAAAATTTTCATTTTGATGATAATAGTTAATCAAATTGTTATATATATCGCGAAATAAAGGATTTGCAAGCTCTACTTCGTCTTCCTGCAAACTCAAATAAATTCTTTGATACACTTTACACTCCTTCTTCTCGATTACATTTTCGATGTCGCCCTCTTCATTTGTTTTCAAAAGTACATCTTCAAACTCCTCCGTTTTATTTCCATATAACAAAAGAATTTCTATAATTTTACGTTCCAATCTATAGAGAATATCGACTTTTTCGATTTGGATTGGCGCTTCATTTTTTACAACTTCAAAAGCTTTTTGCTCTTGCTTTTGTTTCTTTCCAATATCTAAAATGTCTTTTTTGACCAATTGTGCCAATGTACTAACAAGTACTTGTTCCGAAATATCCATAATTCGCGAACATTCCTGAATGTAGATTTCTCGTTGAATTCTATCTGGAATTTTAGATATACTCACCACCATATCCCGAATCAAATCGGCTTTTTTGATGGGATCATTTTTGGCATCATTCATTAACATCGATGCTTTGAACTGGATAAAATCTTTGGAATTCTCTTCTAAATATTCTACTAGCTCTTCATAAGGAGTTTTCTTAGCAAAACTATCGGGGTCTTCTCCGTCAGGAAAAGCACACACTTTCACGTTCATTCCTTCTTCAAGAATCAAGTCGATTCCTCGGATAGAAGCGCGTAATCCCGCAGCATCACCATCAAAAAGAACGGTTATGTTTTTTGTCAATCTGTTGATTAATCGAATTTGGTCTGGCGTCAAAGCAGTTCCTGAGGAAGCAACCACGTTTTCTATTCCAGCTTGATTAAACTGGATCACATCTGTATAACCTTCAACTAAATAACAATTATTTTGTTTGGCAATGGCTTGCTTAGCTTGGTAAATCCCGTACAAGACTTTGCTTTTATGGTAAATATCACTTTCGGGTGAATTGAGGTATTTTGCCGCTTTTTTATCATTGCCCAAAATCCTTCCGCCGAAACCCAAAATCCTTCCCGACATACTCTGAATGGGAAACATAACTCGTCCTTTGAAACGGTCAAAGGGTCTGTCCTCTTTTGGGATTGTAAGTCCTGTACTTTCTAGAAATTCTAACTTATAACCTTTGCCTAAAGCTTCTTTGGTAAAAGCGTCCCAAGTTTCAGGAGAATAACCTAGAACGAATTTTTTTATAGTTTCATTAGTAAAACCTCTTTCTTTAAAATAAGATAGTCCAATAGCTTTGCCTTCATCAGACTGTAAAAGAATGTTTTGAAAATAATCTTTGGCAAATTCCGAAACCAAGTACATACTTTCACGAACATCCGTGTTTGCTTTTTCCTCGTCGGTTTGCTCGGTTTCTTCGATTTCGATATTGTATTTTTTAGCCAAATACCGAATCGCTTCCGGATATGTAAAATGCGAGTGCTCCATTAAGAAAGCCACTGCGTTCCCTCCTTTTCCAGAACTGAAATCTTTCCAAATTCCCTTGGCCGGTGAGACCATAAATGATGGTGAACGCTCGTCTGAAAACGGACTTAATCCCTTGAAGTTGCTTCCGGCACGCTTTAATTGCACAAAATCACCAATAACTTCCTCAACGCGAGCAGTTTCGAAAACAGTGTCAATGGTGGATTTTGAAATCAATTTGTAAAATTTTTGAAAGCCAAAGTTACAAAGTTTAGCGATACTAAATTATTTGTTGGAACAAATAAAGTTAAATTTAAATCTTAAGCAATAATAAAATTTAAATTTAAAAAAAAGTAAAAAATCAGCTATTCTCCTTTGATCTTTACAAAATAAGTTTAAATCACTTCTAATATAATAAATAGACAACCGATATTATTACCTAAATAACAAATTAAATGTTATTTTTACATCATTATTTTAGCCAAATCTGAATAATTATCCCCCCAACCTATAATTATTTTTAAAATGAATCAAGAAACCTACAAACCATCTGCCTTCATAAATTTTGTTTATGAATTCAAGGACACCCTATCATTCGTTTCGGAAATATGTGAAGTCCCCTTTGCATTTATAACCCATCGTGATTTTAGCAATACGCTAACTATAACAAAAATTGGGTTTGATGCTGCAGTAATCCCGGAAGAGATTTTGCTTTACAGTCAGAATATTATTAAACAGAATACCGTTATCCAAATTTCTGACCTAAAGAAAGACTCAAAACATCAATCAAATAAATCAAATCTTTCAGAATCTGAATTCTGTTTTTTTGCGGGATTACCTATACTTGATGATCAAAATTTAGCCGTGGGATCAATTTGCATTTTAGATTTGAGAGCGAAAGAACTTTCAAGCGCGCAGTTAAGATCCTTGGAATATGCTGCCAAACAAATTAGTTTCAAATTAGAAGTGTTTGAACAAAATAAAGTTCAGTCAAATACATTAAGGGAGAAAGAAATCCAATTTCAATTATTTATTGACAATTCAAAAGAAATTATTTACGAAATTGATCTCGAAGGAATATTCAGTTATACATCTAAAAACTTTAGAAATTTTCTAGGTTATAAAACAGATGAAATTACAGGAGAAAACATCAGGACATTTATACATCCTGAAAATGTAGAAATGTGTTTGAATCTTTTGAATAATGTGGTTGATACGGGGAAAAGCAAAAAAGAACTCGTTTATCGGATTTTGCATAAAGATGGATCTTATGTTTGGCACTCTTCCAATTTAAAATTTTCAGAAAAAAAAGGTAAGCCTATTGTTTTTGGATACGGCAGGGAGATAACAAAACATCAGGCGACGAAACAAAAATACATAGAACAAAAAGATTTTTATGAAAAAATACTAGATCAAATCCCAACAGATATAGCGGTCTTTGACCAAGATCATAAATACCTCTATTTGAATAAAGCTGCCTTAAAAGATGATGAACTTAGAGCGTTTATCAAAGGAAAAGATGATTTTGAATATGCAAAATATACTGGGCGAGATGAGTCCACAGCAGCAAAAAGAAGAGCAAATTTTTTGCAAGCTGTTGAATCTAAAAATATGATTCAATGGGAAGACAGCATCATTAGTCCATATACAGGATTGACTTCTTATCATAATCGAAAAATGAATCCTGTTTTTCATAAAAATGGCGCTTTGGAAATGATGGTGGGATTTGGAGTTGACATTACCGAAAGCAAAAAAGCACAGGAAGAAATTCTTAAAAGCAAGCAACTTCTTAGTAGTATTCTAGAAAATATTGCAGTCGGAATAGTAATACATGGACCTCAATCCGAATTTTTGCAAAACAACGCAGCCGCTTGTGAAATAATGGGCGTTACCGAAGATCAATTGATTGGCAAAAAATTGTCTGGTGAGGATTGGGGATTAATTCGTCTTGACGGCTCTGATTTTCCTACTGAAGAACTTCCTGCACTTCAAGCGATTAAATTATTGAAACCCGTAAAAAATGTAGTTATGGGTATTTCTCGTACTATTCCAAATGACATGAGCTGGATTTTAGTTGATGCAATTCCTGTATTTGATGATTTAGGAACTCTGCTTTATGTCGTATGTTCGTTTAATGACATTACGGACCTTAAAAAAATTGAAGACGAATTAAAAAGAAGCAATGAACGTTTTTCTTATGCAAGCCAAGTTACTTCTGATGCTATCTGGGATTGGAATATGACCAATAATGAGATTACTGTAGTAGAAAGTTATTCTACTATTTTTGGGCATAGCGCCAAGAAGAATACTTTTTCGAATTCAGAATGGGGAAGTTTAGTACATCCAGACGATAAGGAAATGTGTTTTATTGATTTAGATAATGCTATAAAAAATACGACAATTGCTAAATGGTCAGGGGAATACCGTTATTTAAAATCAGACGGAAATTATGCTTATGTCAGAGAAAATGCAGCAATCATTAGAGATGATAAAGGCAAAGCAATCCGCATGATTGGAGCTATGCAGGACATCACAGTAAAGAAAAACCTGGAAGACAAATTGAGACACAGTGAAGAGCTGTTCAAGGAAGCTTTTGAACATTCACCAGCAGGAATGGCATTGGTAGACCGAGAAGGAGCTTATATCGAAGTCAACGAAAAGCTTTGTCAAATGCTGGGCTATTCAAATCAAGAAATGAAATCCTTAACATTTCAAGAAATTACTTACGAAGACGACTTAGCAGCAGACCTAAAAAATAAAAAAAATTTAGACTCCGGACAAATTCCAAAGTTTGGTTTAGAAAAAAGATTTGTTAAAAAAAATAATTCACTTCTTTGGACGCATATGTCTGTTTCCAAGGTAAAAAACAGTACTAAAGACTCCTACTACATTGTTCAAATTATTGACATTAGTAAACGAAAGAAAATAGAACTTCAAAACAAATTGCTAATCGAAGAGAATAATGCAAACAAAACTATCCAACTTAATGAGGCTAAAAACATGTACCGTTTTCTGGCAGAAAACTCAGTCGATTTAATATGTTTACATAAGCTAGACGGTACTTTTCAATATGTTTCTCCCTCTATGATAAACATATTGGGATATACTCCAGTAGAAATGGAAGGGAAATCTCCTCTAGATTTTGTACACCCCGACGATTTAAAACATATCACAGATAGTTTTTATAATTTTATAACTGAAAAAACGGACGATAGAACGATTGCGAGATTTTTGAATACTGACGGCATATATGTATGGCTGGAAACAAAGGCAAGTATTGTTAAAGAAAAAAATGTAAAATCTGGATTTCAGTCTAGTAGTCGCGATGTTACAAAAAGGAAAGAAGAAGAGGAAATTATTGAAAAAACCTTAACAAAAGAAAGAGAACTCAATGAATTGCGTTCGAATTTAATTTCTACCGTTTCCCACGAATTTAGAACTCCAATGACCACTATAAGAACAAGTGCTGAACTGATTGCTATTTATCTTGAAGGGCATAGTTTCGAAAAAAAACCACGATTAGAAAAACAATTAAGCACTATTACTGGCGAAATTGATAGAATAGTTGAATTGATGAATTCAGTATTAACAATTTCAAAAGAGGATGCTGGAAAAACTAATTTCAACCCTGTTCAATTTGATTTAAAACAACTATGTCTTAATGTAATTGAAACTAGTTTTGATAATCAAATTGATGGAAGTAAGGTAGAAACATGTATTGAGGGTGAAAAATTTCTTGTTTTTGCAGACCAAAATTTGATGGAATACTCCATTTTTAATTTATTAAACAATGCTTTCAAATATTCGCAAGGTTCTGGTGATGTAATTCTAAAACTTTCTGCCTCTGCATCAAATGTTAATTTAGAAATTATTGATCGCGGAATTGGCATTCCTGAAGAAGAACAAGATAAATTATTTAATACTTTTTTTAGAGCAAGCAATAGCAATGGAATCCAAGGAACTGGTTTAGGACTTTATATTGTCAAAACCTTTACTGAAAAAAATTCAGGAACTATAAAATTAGAAAGTCTTTTAGGAAAAGGAACGACAGTAAGCTTACAATTCCCTATATAAAAAAGGGTTGCTTATTAATAATTGATGGGGAAATAAAATTAAATAAACAATTAAGGAAATTGTTTAGCATTTCTGAATTTGAAGTAATTAAAACCAAAAACGGCTGGGGACGAATTGAAAAAGTCGTTCTAATATAGTAAGCATGCAATACTTGTAACCCTATAACAACAAAAACATGGTTGTGACCTTGGCAAACTTTGAAAAAAATCATCGAAATACGCCTTTATCATTTTTAATTTCAAAAAAGCGAATTAGCAGATTAACTTAGTGTCAATTTATAAAGTAGTAAAGCCTATATCACAAAACCTTTTGTTAAACAATAGCTACAATGAAGTAAACTTATAAATTGCAATTTCCCTACATCTTAACACCATAATCCTATCACGAGTATTACTACATCTAGCAATTATTTATTTTTGTGTAAATAACCGCTTTTAAAAAGCGTAACAAGATGCAAGGCGAAAGGTAATTCTTTTTTAGACATTCTCAGTTTTATATAATTAGAACCGCTCGTGTTAAAAAATAACATATACGTATAACGCTTTAACCGCAGAGAAACAACACCTACTGCTGCGGTAAATACAACTATTACACTATAATAAATAAAATTTCTATCAAAATAATTGAACGTAATTGAATAAATAAATAGCGTAAAAAATAAAATAAAAATGTTTACGGAAAAATTTCTTTTTTTTCGAAGTCTAATATTTGAAATTTCATTCAAATTAAAAACTTTATTTCCATCTTTACAGTTAATGACAATATGGTCAGCATATAATGTATATAAAGGCGTTTTTAAAATATCATCCTCTATTTTCTCGTTCTGTTCTAAAACTAAACTCATAAC
>CAMDGJ010000121.1 GCA_945897545.1 Flavobacterium psychrophilum | reverse complement strand
TAAATCTGATAGAAATTCTATGGCGAAGAATAAAATATCAATGGTTGGGTTTCGATGCTTATAAAGACTTTGAAAATCTCAAAGAACAATTAAATGCTGTACTGAATAATTTTGGAACAAAATACGACATTAAATATTAACCATTACTTGTTATTGGATGATGTGGAAATTACAAAAAAGACATTACAGCTAATTCATAACTCTTCATGCCAAAACCTAGAATCACGCCTTTTGCATTTCCTGAAATATAGGATTGATGGCGGAAGCTTTCGCGCGAAAAGGTATTCGAAATATGAACTTCAACCACGGGAGTTGTGATTGCTTTTATGGCATCGCCAATGCCTATTGAGGTATGAGTATAAGCACCAGCATTTATGATGATACCATCGTAAGAAAAACCAAATTCTTGAATTTTACCAATCAATTCACCTTCGATGTTGCTTTGAAAGTAGTTCAGTTCAAGATTATGAAACTTACTTTTTAGTATTGATAAGTAATCTTCAAAAGTTTGTGCGCCATAAATCTCTGGCTCGCGTTTTCCTAATAAGTTGAGGTTTGGTCCGTTGATAATGCAAATTTTCATAACGATGTTTTTGTAAAAATAAAAAAACCGTTCGAATTATGAACGGTTTTCGTAAACTAATTAACTAAATTCATTTAAAAGAAAATCCCTGCGGAAACTTGAACTACAGAATTTTTAGCTTCTGCATCTTTTGAAATTTCAGTTAGTCCTAAACCATATCTTGCCTGAACGAAGATACTTTTAGTTACTTTTATTCCGAGACCACCAACTACAGAAAAATCGAATGTATTTGCATCCTTAACCTCGAAATTGTCTTTTTGACTTAATAAAAAAGAAGCTTGTGGTCCTAGCTCTAAACTAAAGGTCTTGTTTAAATCTATAATTAAAACAGCTGGAATTGCAATATATCCTAATTCGTTTGTAATCTCTGAGATTGCATTTTTATAAGTAGCTCCTTGCGTCGTGTATAACAATTCTGGCTGCAATGCAATTCCTTTAGATAAACCAACCCTTGCAACAAAACCCGCGTGATAGTTAGTAATAGCATCAGTTTGAACAGTAGTGCCAGAAAAATTAGCATAATTTAATCCTGCCTTAATCCCCAGTTTTAATAATTGAGCTTGAGCACTGAAACACATAATTGTTAATAAAGCGGTAACCAAAATTGTTTTTTTCATAATAATGTCTTTAATTTTTTTTAAAAATAGTGATTATTTTTTAAAATACTAAGATGGAGTGATTTTTTTTATAACAAGAGGGTCGTTATTTGAATTTCTAATCTTAAGCATCTCCTTAAAATAAAAGGTTTTTGGTGTTTTTTAATATGTGAAATTGTCATTTTTAATAGCATATTTATAGGTATTTCACAAATATTTGCATCTGTAAATGTAATATTGTTAACAAAAATGTTAACAACTAATATCCGTAAGAATTATTGCAATATAAAATTCCGATAAATTTGTCTGATTAACTTTAAATAAAACAAAAATGAAAAAAATTATTTTAACAGTAGTTACAGTTTTTGCATTTGGATTTGCAAATGCGCAGGATTCAGTTCCTGAAGGTAAAGGTTTCTCTAAAGGAGATAAGTTTGTAGAAGGCAGTTTCAGTTTTCGTTCTGGCGATATTGAAGACAGTTGGGCACTCACTCCAAAAATGGGAGTAATGCTTGACGATAAATGGGCTGTTGGGGGCTTTTTAGCTTTTGGAGGTTCTAAAGACTATTCAAACAATAAAGAAGGGAATTTTGGTATTGGTGCTTTTGTTCGTTACTACTTTTTGTCTTTAGGTGAAACCAAAAGTTTTCAAGCTTATGGTGAACTTGGATTGGGTTATTCAGCATTGACAGATAACCCAGATGTGGGAAATAAAACTACAGACAGTGCCATAAATGCTAACATCGATTTAGGAATGAATTATTTCTTCACTTCGCATTGGGCCGCAACATTCGAATTAGCAAACATTTTGAGTTACAATAATTCAAATCCTGAAGGTAATGCTGGTAATTCAAGCGATTTAAATGTAAATGTGAATTTGTTTAATAACATTTTTGCTCAACCGCAATTTGGGTTATTGTATCGATGGTAGTACATATCGATTGAAAATTTTATAAAACCATCCAGTTTTGGATGGTTTTTTTTAGCATTGAATTTTTGTTAGCTTCTCTATTGATTTCGTTTTATTTTAAAATAAACTATTTGTTGGTTAATAACTAAAATGATTTGTAGACGATTTGTTTGTATAAATTCATATTTTTAACAAGAAATTATAACTATTAACCTTCAACAAAAAAAGTATGAAAAAAATTATTTTACTGGTCTTTTTGACCTTGGCTGTCGCTAATGGTTACTCACAAAAAAAAGGTGGTTTTAGAGTTGGTTTAGACTTGGGTTATGTGCCAGCAAGTGGCGGTGGTGGCGGAATGTTGTCTATTGAACCAAAATACAACATCAAAAACAATATGAATGTTGGATTGCGAATCGGTATTGCCGGAATTGCGCGAGATGTTCAGGATGATGTGAATAATCCAAGTGCAAAAATAGCAGCAAACAATGCTTTTCTAGGTACTTATGATTATTATTTTCATAAATCAGGAAGTTCTTTTGCCCCTTATGTTGGAGCCGGTCTAGGTTATTATTCTGTGGCAAATATTAAAGTTGACAATACCGATAATGAATTACCTGATGGCTTTTCGCCTGCTGTTAGTGGGGAAATGGGTGGGCTGATTCGGGCTGGTTTTGAATGGGCTGGTTTTAGAATGGGCATAGAGTACAATTTGATTCCGGACTCGGATTTAGAAAATTTGAATGGAGATAAAGTTGGCACTGTAAAAAATGCCTATTTAGGAATCCACATTGGATTTTTTGTAGGTGGTGGAAAATGGGCTAAGAAAACTGAATAATAATACAAAAGCAAAATATAGATCACGCCATTGGCGTGGTTTTTTAATGTCCAAAAATAGCGTTACTTTGTGACTATGAATTGGAGCAATTATGTAAAAAGTTATCAGTCTTATTTACGGATTGAAAGAGGATTGTCTAAAAACACAATCGACAATTATTCTTTTGATATAGAAAGATTGTGTCTTTTTTTGGAGGAAAACGCCATTTCAATTTCTCCAATAAAAATAACTGAGGAAACGATTCAGCAATTTATTTATAATGTTTCAAAAGAAGTTAATCCTCGTTCGCAAGCCAGAATAATTTCGGGATTAAAAAGTTTTTTCAGCTATTTGATCTTTGAAGACTATCGTTCTGACAACCCAATGGAATTGATAGAAACACCAAAAACAGGCCGAAAACTTCCAGATACTTTATCTATTGACGAAATTGACTCTTTAATTTCGGCAATAGATTTGAGTTCTAATGAAGGTGAGCGTAATAGAGCTATGTTGGAAACACTATATGGTTGTGGACTTCGGGTTTCGGAATTGGTTTCTTTGAAAATTTCAGATTTATTTTTTGATGAAGGTTTTATTAAAATTACTGGTAAGGGGAATAAACAACGTTTTGTGCCTATTGGAAATTTGACCCAGAAATACATCCAAATTTACAGATATTACAAGCGAAATGATTTGAATATTAAGAAAGGTCATGAAGATACTTTGTTTTTAAATAGGAGAGGGAGTCAGCTTACAAGAGCGATGTTGTTTACTATTATCAAAGATTTGGCAACGAAAATTGAAATGAAGAAAAGTATTAGTCCGCACACTTTACGCCATTCTTTTGCGACGCATCTTTTAGAGAATGGTGCTGATTTGCGTTCGATTCAGTTAATGCTGGGTCACGAATCGATAACAACTACAGAAATTTATGTGCATTTGGACAGAAAATTCTTGACAGAAGTTATGAATACTTTTCATCCTAGGAAATAGTTAGTAGATAGCAGTTTTCAGAAAGCAGTTTGTAAAAAAAAATGACTTGCTAAACAATAACAAGTCATTTTTTTAAAATAGGTTAATTTAGGCTGCTAACTGAAATCTATTTCGCTATATTTACAGCTCTGGTTTCTCTAATTACAGTAACTTTTACTTGACCTGGATACGTCATTTCCGTTTGAATTTTTTGCGAAATTTCAAAGGATAAAGTGGCCGCATTTTCATCAGAAACCTTTTCGCTTTCTACAATTACACGAAGTTCTCTACCAGCTTGAATGGCATAGGCATTTTTTACGCCGTTGAATCCATAAGCCACTTCTTCTAAATCTTTTAAACGTTGTATATAAGAATCTAAAACTTGTCTTCTTGCGCCTGGTCTTGCGCCTGAAATTGCATCACAAACTTGAACAATTGGTGATAACAACGATTTCATTTCAATTTCATCGTGGTGAGCTCCAATCGCGTTGCAAACTTCTTCTTTTTCGCCATATTTCTCAGCCCATTGCATTCCTAATAAAGCGTGTGGTAAATCACTTTCAGCATCAGGAACTTTTCCAATATCGTGCAATAAACCGGCTCTTTTAGCCAATTTTACGTTCAGTCCTAATTCGGCAGCCATAATTCCACAAAGCTTGGAAACTTCGCGGGAGTGTTGTAATAAATTTTGACCGTAAGAAGAACGGTATTTCATTCTACCTACCACTTTTATTAACTCTGGATGCAATCCGTGAATACCTAAATCAATTACGGTACGTTTACCCACTTCTATAATTTCGTCGTCAATTTGTTTGGTAGTTTTAGCAACAACTTCTTCGATACGAGCTGGGTGAATACGCCCATCGGTTACCAATTTATGCAAAGCGAGGCGGGCAATTTCTCTACGTACGGGGTCAAAACAAGAAAGAATGATAGCTTCTGGTGTGTCGTCAACAATGATTTCAACTCCAGTTGCGGCTTCGATAGCTCTAATATTTCTTCCTTCACGACCAATAATTCTTCCCTTTACATCATCAGATTCAATATTGAAAACAGAGACGCAGTTTTCTACAGCCTCTTCTGTTCCAACTCTTTGAATAGTGTTAATGATGATTTTCTTCGCTTCTTGTTGTGCCGTTAATTTGGCCTCTTCAATAGTGTCTTGAATATGCGACATCGCCTGCGTTTTGGCTTCAGCCCTCAAACCTTCGATCAGTTGACGTTTGGCATCTTCGGTTGATAAACCTGCGATAACCTCCAGTTGTTGAAGGTGACTTTTGTGCAACTTTTCAACCTCTGTTTGTTTTTTGTCTAATGTTTCAATTTTAGCGGTGTATTCTATTGATTTTGATTCAAAATCATCATTTACTTTCTTAGCTTTTGATAATTCGTTTGAAATCTGTGATTCTTTGTCGCGAATTCTTTTTTCGACTTCAGCCATTTTTTGATCGCGAGAAAGGATTACTTGCTCGTGTTCCGATTTCAATTCGATAAATTTTTCCTTTGCTTGCAGGATTTTATCTTTTTTGATGTTCTCAGCTTCCAGGTTTGCGTCTTTTAAAATAGAAGATGCTTCTTTCTTTGCGCTTTTAATCAAATTTGAAATGTTGCTTTTCTCTATCGTTTTGGCTATGCCAAAACCTCCTGCAACACCTCCAATTCCTGAAATAATTATTGTTAAAATGTCCATAGTTGTTAAAATTTATATAAAAAAAAGCCTACATTAGATTGCTTGAATAAACTCGGAAATACAAGTTTTGAGCTAACTCGTTGTTCAAGCTTCCAAACTGAATTGGCTTGCTATAGTAACGATGATTTGCTCATTCTAAATTGTTAGTGTTGAGTTTACCAAATATGAACTAATGTAGGCAGTAAGTTAGTTTTTGTAAAGAACGTGTTTAATCTTGGAGATATTGATCTAAAAGCGCATTGATTTTTTTAATTCTTTCAACGGTTTCATCGCCATTAATGGCATTGTCAATTTGTTTTTGTTCTGTTTGCGAGGCAAATTGCAAAGCACACATTGCTAGTACATCTTGCTTGTCACGAACGGCATAATTTTCTTCAAATTGCTTTATCATAGTATCAATTTTTTTTGAAGCGCTTCTGAGCCCTTCTTCTTGAGAGAGTTCCACTGTTAATGGGTAAACTCTGTCTGCAATCGATATCTTTATTTTAAGCTTTTCGTCCATATCTTGTACTAATCTGATAGCTGTGCTATACAGTAATCAATTTCACGAATTAATGAATTTATTTTAAGCTTTGTATCTCTTTTATTATCATCACTGCCTAGTAAGGCGTTGGCAATTTTAAGTGTTTCATACTTCGATTTTAATGCGTCAATCTCACGAGATTGGTTTTGTATGATGGTTTCAGATTTTGTTAATTCAATTTTCAAATCTTGAGATTTTTTCTCTAAACTATTTATTTTAATAAAAAGTTTTTCAATTTTATTTTCAAGAGTATCAATTATTTCTGTAATTACACTCATAATATATCCTACGTATTACTTAATTTTACAAAGTTAGTATTCCTTTTTAGTAATGCAATATTTTATTGATTTTTTTATCTTAAAAAATTTAATATACTGTTTGCTAGCTGATTAAGTTTAGTGTTTTTTTTATTTTTTACTTAGCACTTTTTTTTATCTTAGCAAAAATGTATTCGATGAGATTTTACTTATTTTTTATCTTTTTTTGTGGCTCACTTTCTGGTCAAGTCAATTATCCAAAGGATTATTTTAGGTCGCCCCTTGATGTACCTATGCAATTATCTGGAAATTTTGGAGAATTGAGACCCAATCATTTTCACGCTGGTTTTGATTTAAAAACGTTGCAAAAAGAAGGATTACCCGTTTACGCCGTAGCTGATGGTTATGTTTCAAGAATTAAAATTTCAACATTTGGTAACGGTAAAACTATTTATATTACGCATTCCAATGGATATACTTCGGTATATGGTCACTTACAAAGAGCCTCGGATTCTATTGAAGATTTTATTAAAAACACACATTATGAGGAACAATCATTTGAATTTGAAAAGTTTCTTAAGCCAGGTCAAATGGTTGTCAAAAAAGGACAAGTTATTGCTCTTTCTGGAAATTCTGGGGCTTCCGAAGGCCCGCATTTGCATTTTGAATTTCGGGATAATATAACTGAAAATATTTTAAATCCAATGTTTTTTGGGTTTGATACCTTGTTAAAAGATACGAAAAAACCCATAATTTTCAATGTTTACGCTTACCCTTTGGGAGATGAAACAGCAGTAAATCAATCTAAAAGACCGTTATTAGTTAACCTCATTTTGCAAAAGGATGGAACTTATTTAGCTGATAAAGTTATTGCAAACGGAAAAATTGGTTTTGGTATCAATGCATTCGATTATGACGATGTTTCATACAATAAAAACGGTATTTATAAAGTGCAAACATATTACAACGGAAAACCTAATTTTGGATATCAATTTGATACTTATTCCTTTGACGAAATGCGTTATATTAATGCGTTTATTGATTATTCAAGATACAAACAAACCCAGCAGCGAGTTCAAAAGTTATTTATGAAAAACCCTTTTAATTTGAGTATTATCAAATCAGATACAACAAAAGGTGTTATAACTGTCGTTCCTAATTTAACTTCCATTTTCCGTGTTGAAGTTTCAGATTTTTATGGCAATCTAACCTCGGTTACGATTCCTATTGTCTATGAAGTTTTGCCTACGATCATTCAAAAAGAACCTATTTCGAAGTATTTTGTAAAAGCCAAAAACGAAAGTAATTTTTCTAAAGAGAATATTTCAGTCTTTTTTCCCGCCGAAACCTTTTATGAAGATTTCAATCTGAATTTCGAAGTACTAAATGACACTTTATTTCTTCATAACGATACGGTTCCTGCGCATTCAAATTTCTCTATCGAAATTGAAGACAATAAATTTCCTGAATCTCAAAGAGACAAATTATTCATCGCATCAATTAATGGGAAAAAAATTGGCTACAATTATACCTCTAGAAAAGAAAATATTTTTACCACGAAAGTGAAAACTTTAGGAGAATATGCGTTGGTTCTGGACACCATCCCACCAAAAGTTTCCATTGAAAAATCCATAGAAGGCAAATGGTTAAGCGATTTAAAATCTATTCAATTTACGATAAGTGACGGACTATCAGGTATAAAATCATATAACGGATATTTGAATGGCAAATGGATATTATTTGAGTATGACAACAAAACCAAGAAAATCACTCACAATTTTAGTGATGGTATTGTAGCAGAAGGCGAGAATGAATTAAAAATAATTGTTATAGATAATATGGGGAATTCTACTATCTTTGAAACTCATTTTTTCAGAAGTCAAAAAAAATAAAAATCAATTTTCTTGAGTGTAAATAAAATAATACTTGTTTTCTTTTTTTTCTGTTTAGGAGCTTTATCTTTTGCTCAATCTGCCCAGATTAAAGGAATAATTTTAGACAAAAACAATGAACCCGTTGATAATGTAAATGTGTCCTCTTTAGGAATAAGTGCAAAATCAAATGTGAATGGGTTTTATAGTTTAGCAGTTGCGGCTAATCAAAAGGTAATAGTTGTTTTTTCGCACATTTCTTTGAAAAAAGTCACCGTTTCAGTTACTTTAAAACCAAACGAAGACTACGAGTTCGACTTGATTATGAATGATCAAGATGAACAAATGGGGGAGGTTATAATAACGGTAAATAATAAGAAACGTGTTCAAGGCATTACGACTATAGAACCGGAATTGATTCGGAAAATTCCTGGTGCCAATGCCGGTGTCGAAAATATTTTAAAATCCTTGCCAGGTGTAAATTCAAATAATGAATTAAGTACGCAATATGCTGTTCGTGGCGGAAACTATGACGAAAATTTAGTTTATGTAAACGAAATCGAAGTATATCGTCCTTTTTTGATTCGCTCCGGCCAGCAAGAG
>CAMDGJ010000120.1 GCA_945897545.1 Flavobacterium psychrophilum | reverse complement strand
GAAAATAGTATGTGGAATTTTTAAGTGTTCTAAAAATGCAATTTCACATAATTTAAATGTTAAAGCATTCCATTATATTTCCTTATAAACCATTCCGAAGTTAGTGAAATGGCAATTAAAATCAATAACCAAATCCAATCAATCAAAGGAGTTTTGGTTACTGTTTCTTTCTGGACGGCTTTGTAATTTTCATTTTTCAAAAGTGTTTTGATCAAAGAATCAATTTGATTTGGGTAATGAACCTTACCTTGAGTTTGGTTCGCCAATTGTTTTAATTTCTCCACATCTGGATTTACAAATTGCTTTTCGATGTCAAAATCTAAGATTTCAAAATGACCAGAATGGCTTGTTTTTGAATTTAATTCTCGAACAGAAAAATTATAAGCTCCTGCCAAAAGCCCGTCAAGATTAGCCTTAAAGGAATTATTGCCTTTTAATAAATCGTAGTTTTTAGTTTGCTTCGATTTAACATTAGTAACTGAGATTGTCAAACGTGCCTTTTCGTCAAATTCGTAGTTTTTATTGAAATACTGAGCAGAAATTTCAATTGGCTCCCCTGAATTATAAAAACTTTCGTGGTTGACCACCAATGATTTCTTAGAATCATTGGATGCCAAAAATTGAATGATTTTATCCATGAAAACATCAAATTTATCAAAAGATTGATTGTCGATATGACTTTGCAAACGCCATTTCCAGAGGTTTTCTCCCAAAAGAAAAGCCGAACGCCTTCCTTGATTTTCGGCAAAAGCCAATAATGGGGAATTCGTCTCAATGTTCCTGATTTTGGAGGCCAGCAAGGTCGAGACAGATCCATTTGTTGTAACTGTTCCGAAAGCATTTTGCAAGGGCGGCATATTTTCGAAACCTAAATTATCGATTGCAAAAAGATTAAACTGCGAATTGAATCCAGCCAAATAATCTTCTTTTTGACCACTCATTTTGAAAGTTAAACTACTTTGCTGTTGGTTCAAAAAATTGAAATCGGTGTTATTTCCCGTGATGATAAAAGTGTTGATTCCAGCTAATTTATTGTTCTCGAAAACAGACTTGAAATCTGTAGTAGGTTGATATAAAATTAAAACAGTATAATCTTGTAACGAATTGATTGCATTAGGTTTAATAATAGTTACTTTGCGTTGTGCATTAGTTTCAATTGATCGTTTCAAAGCTCCTATATCAGGATGATTTATAGCCGAAACAATAGCCACATTTGTCTTTTGATCCATCACTTCAACTGCAAAATTCTTGGTGTTATTATAGCTGTTTTTTTCTTTTTCTTTAGACGAAATTGTCGCATTAAAAACTTGCAATCCAATTTTATCAGCAGGAAGTAAAACGTTTATAATTACTGATTTTTTAGATGGAGAAAAAGAAACACTTTGTTTTAATAAAACCGAATTTCCTTGCGAAATACTAAACTCAGCATTTAAGCTTTTGTTTCCTGAGTAACTTAAAAACATTTCCACGGGAAATTTATTCTTATGAAAAGCATATTTATTGACATTCAACTGATTCACTTTTAAATCTAAAAATTTCGTTGTATCGCCAACAACCAAAGGATAAACAGAATTATTTGAATCAAAAGAATATACATAATCATTACCCGAAGTTTGATTTCCGTCCGTGATTAAAACTGTTGGAAAAGTGGCGTTTTTATATATACTTTTCAGGCTTTTGGCCACTTCATCAATATTGGTTTGAGATCCTTTGAAATCGAACTGCTCTGTAAGTTGAAAGTCACTATCAAAACGATAGGATTGAAAATCGAATTTATCCTGCAAATCTTTATTTTGGTAAAGATTTTTAAACAATTCCAAAGTAGTTTCTTTGGCATTCAAATCCAAAATCGAACTTGAATTATCAACCACGATTGGCAAAGGCGTTTTGATAGTTTCGAGTGTTTTACGACTCATTATTGGATTTATCAACAACAACAAAATTCCAAAAATGGAGAAAAAACGTAAAAAAGCCAAAAACAAGCTCACTTTTGACTTGGTTTTGGCTTTATAATAATATTGAAAATAAGACAAACTACCTGCTATTAGTAAAGAAAGTAGAAGTAATAGTATCGTGTTTGTTGTCATTTTAATTTAGTGTTCAGTATTTAGTGTTCAGTTGCATACTGAAATCCGAAATCGGCAAACTTTTTAAGTAAGCATCCCTCCACAAACATTCAATACTTGTCCAGTGACATAAGCACTCATATCTGAGGCCAAGAAAAGGCAAGCATTAGCAACATCTTCGGTAGTTCCGCCGCGTTTCAACGGAATTCCGTCTCTCCAACCTTGAACTACCTCATCGCTTAATTTTGCTGTCATTTCGGTTTCAATAAATCCTGGAGCAATTGCGTTGCAACGAATATTACGAGAACCTAATTCAAGCGCCACAGATTTTGTGAAGCCAATAACTCCCGCTTTCGAAGCCGCATAATTAGTTTGGCCCGCATTTCCCTTCACTCCTACTACAGAACTCATATTGATTATAGAACCCGAACGTTGTTTCAAGAAAGTTCTTTGAATCGCTTTTGTCATATTGAAAACTGATTTCAAATTAACATCAATTACTTGATCAAAATCAGCTTCGGACATTCTCATTAATAAATTATCCTTTGTAATTCCGGCGTTGTTAATTAAAATATCAACAGTTCCGAAATCAGCCAAAACAGAATCAACAAAGGTTTGTGCTTCATTGAAATCGGCTGCATTTGATTGATATCCTTTTGCTTTTATACCTAATACATTTAATTCGTTTTCTAAGGCTAATGCAGATTCTACTGAGGAACTGTAAGTAAACGCCACGTTTGCGCCGTGTTTAGCAAAAACTTCTGCAATTCCTTTTCCAATTCCGCGACTTGCGCCAGTAATTATGGCCACTTTTCCTTCAAGTAATTTCATATTGTATAATTAATTTAATTTTTATTTTGAGCCCTGCCTGCCAGCAGGTATTTCCTGCTTTCGCCTTTATCTTTGTTCATTCTTCTCAAAGGATATCGGCTCTATCAGGGCTATTTAACACTCGTCAAATATAAGAATAATTGTGGGTTTGAAAAAAAATACTCTTTCAATTAAACCTTTTATTAAATAATTACTCTTAATAGGAAGTTTTAACATTCTAATTCATTTTAATATATGATTTTTACAAAAATAAACAATAAACCTTTAGCAATATTTACTCCTAAAAAGGATGATTGAATACCATCAATATTAATTATTAAATTATTTTAGCCATATACTTTTAAAATCTTTATACAAAAACTCTATTAATTAAAATCCAAAATTTATGAGACAAAGACCATTTTTCAGTTTAGCAATTCCTTTATTTTATTTATTATTAACTTCTTGCAGTGGAGACAATTCTTCAACTAATACCGTGACACCTCCTCCAGCTACAACAACTGTTCCTGCGATTTACAATAAAATTTATGGCGCAACAAGCATAACAAGCGACGGAACATATGTTACCATCAAAACAACAGGACTGCCTGATCACAAAAGTGTATATTACCCCAGTTCAAATGCTTTATACGAAGCATTTAGTGGAACAACTTTTGGGGGAACTACGTTTGTTAAAAATCCAAATTCTATATCCGCCAAGACCTATACTTTTAAAATCCCTGTAGATCCTAAAGTTAGTGCTAATCATGCAGCAACACCTCTTGGTTCTATTGGGGTTTCATTAAATGGCGTTCCATTTTACAATCAATATGCAGGACCAAATCAACCGCTTTCAGGTGAAGTTGTCTCTTTTGATAAATTTTATGGACATCCGGCACCTGGTGGAACTTATCATTATCATGTTGAGCCGTTGTATTTAACTACCGTAAAAGCAACTAAATCGTCATTATTAGGATTTTTGTTAGACGGTTTTCCTGTTTATGGTCCTGAAGAAAATGGCGTGTCAGTAACAAATGCGATGCTAGATGCTTACCATGGCCATACTGGTGTAACAGCTGATTATCCAAATGGAATTTACCATTATCATATCAACAATACCGATCCATATTTAAATGGCAGCGGTTTTTACGGAACGCCAGGGACAGTAACGCAGTAGTTTTATGAGACAATTGCTGTTCATTTTATGCGTTTTTTTTCTTTATAACTGTTCTAACGGCAAAAAGGAAAAAATTGTTATTAAAAAATCAATTCCTCACCTTTATATTGAGGGGAATACCGTTGGATTACAAAAAATTCAGGATATTGTTTATTATAATAATAAAAGATTTGATGGTCATGTTTTCGAAATGTACAATTCAAAAGACACTTCATTCGTCAAATCTTATCTAAATGGTCTGGAAGAAGACACGCATAAAAAATGGTATCCCAACAAACAATTATCTGAAGAACGATTTTATCATAGCGGCAAAAAAGAAGGAATCCACAAAGCATGGTGGGATAACGGAAAGCAGCAGTATGAATATCAAATTTCAAACGACGAATATACCGGTGAATTTAAGGAATGGAATCGGGACGGACTTTTAATAAAATTTTTTCATTATAGAAACGGTCAAGAAGATGGCAGCCAGAAACTATTTTATGATAACGGATCCATCAGGTCAAATTACGTAATCGTCAAGGGAAGAAGATTTGGATTATTAGGAACAAAAAATTGTAGAAATGTTAAAGAAAGCCTTAGCCATTAGTTGTATTCTTTTTATCGTGAGTTGTGAAAACAAAAGTTCACAGAACACTTTGCCCTATTACAACACGGCCAATTTTGACCCCCAATTTTTGAGTAGCAATAAGGCCGAAAAGAAAATCAATCATGTGATAGCCAATTTCAGCATGACCGATCAATACAATCAAACCATTACCCAAAAAGATATTGAAGGCAAAATACATATTGCCAATTTCTTTTTTACCAGTTGTGGTTCCATTTGTCCCAAGATGACTAATAATTTGATTGCAGTGCAAGACATACTTAAAAAAGAAAAAGACATCCTTTTATTTTCTTATAGCGTCATGCCATGGCAAGATAGTGTTCCAGTTTTAAAAAGTTTCGCAAAAGAATATAACATCATATCTCCAAACTGGCATCTGCTTACCGGAAAAAAAGAAGAAATTTATGAGTTAGCTCGAAAAAGTTATTTTGCCGAAGAAAATATTGGATTTTCAAAGGACACTTCCGAATTTTTACACACAGAACACATTCTGTTAGTAGATAAAAACAAAAAGATTAGAGGTGTTTACAATGCCACTTTAGAGTTGGAAATACAGCAATTAATAAAGGATATTTATATTTTAAAGGAAGAATAAAAAACAGTCAATATATTAAAACCAAAATTTTATTATGAAAAATATTGCATCTATTTAGTAGTTTGGTTTTACCTTGGCTTTGTAACTGTTTGGTAACAACTGAATTTTGAAATATGGATATCTTCTATAATTTATGCTAATATAAAAAAATAAATATCAAACTTTGGAAAAACATAAAGAAAAGTAATCCTTACAAAATTTGTAAATATTCCAACGTTTTTAACAAAAAAAATGTCTCCAAATTAATGGAAACATTTTAAAATTATTTAATAAGAATGTTCTAAAAAGCCAAATTCCATCTTGGTAATCTTCCGTTTTCGTCTAAGAAATTTTGTAAAATTTGTCCTTCTAAAAACGTTGGAATTACTTTGTTTTTTTCATTAAAAGATTCGTACCAGTAGACTTCTAATCTCGAAATATTTTCTAATTTCATTTGTGATGGCCAAGAGTATTTTCTACCCGTTTTAGCAAATTGATGACCGTTTACGATTTTATCGAACAATCCACCGTTTTTGCTTTTCAATGTTCCATCATTTTGAATCGTTCCGGTAGAACCTACCATAATCAACTCTTTCTCTTCACCATCAACAGCATAAACCAAGAAAATACCACTTCCTGTTTCTGTGGCGTTACAAACTTCTTCTAGACTATCATCTGTTGTATAAGTAAACTGATTTTTTACTTTTATTTTTTTTAATTCTTTATACATTATATTTTGATTTTTGCCACCAAGGTACTAAGTCGCAAAGTGTTCTTTTTATTAATTTTAAAATAGCAAAAAGTCTCAACATAATATTGAGACTTTTGAAATTTGTTTTTTGTTTTTTTGGAAATTACCCCAATACTTCTTTTACTTTTTTTCCAATTTCAGCAGGAGAATCTACAACGTGAATTCCACATTCTCTCATAATGCGTTTTTTTGCTTCGGCAGTATCATCATCTCCACCAACAATTGCACCTGCGTGACCCATTGTTCTTCCTTTTGGAGCAGTTTCGCCAGCAATAAATCCAATTACTGGTTTACGATTTCCATCAGCTTTTATCCATTTTGCAGCATCAGCTTCTAGTTGACCCCCTATTTCACCAATCATTACGATACATTCCGTTTCTGGATCGTTCATTAATAATTCAACTGCTTCTTTTGTGGTTGTTCCAATGATTGGATCTCCACCAATACCAATTGCAGTGGTGATTCCTAATCCTTGTTTCACCACTTGATCAGCCGCTTCGTAAGTTAAAGTTCCTGATTTAGAAACAATTCCAACGGTTCCTTTTTTGAAAACAAAACCGGGCATAATACCTACTTTTGCCTCTCCAGGAGTGATTACACCTGGGCAGTTTGGGCCAATTAATCGGCAATCTCTATTTTTGATATAGTTATTGGCTTTAATCATATCGGCTACAGGAATTCCTTCGGTGATTGCGATAATGACTTTTATACCTGCATCGGCAGCTTCCATAATGGCATCTGCTGCAAAAGCGGGTGGTACAAAAATAATTGTTGTATCAGCTCCTGCCTGTTCAACAGCATCTTTGACAGTGTTGAAAACTGGGCGATCTAAATGGGTTGACCCACCTTTTCCTGGAGTAACTCCACCCACGACATTTGTACCATATTCAATCATTTGAGAAGCATGGAAAGTACCTTCGCTTCCTGTAAAACCTTGAACAATTATTTTGGAATCTTTATTCACTAAAACACTCATGATATTTTTTTTATGTAGTTTCTTAAATTGTTGTGCAAAAGTAAGGCTTTGTAAGTGAAATTCGAAAAATTTAATTAAGAAAAATTACTCATTTGATAACCTCTGAATAATTTTCCGTCTTTTACTTCCCAAATAACAAAAAAATTACCCATTAACATTTCTTCACGTGGATTTTCTATCGTTTTAACAAAGTGAGAAAAACGCAATGACACCAAATTTTTTTCCTGAATAATATGACTAATTCTAATTTTGGAACGAACGTAGGCTTTTGTCAATTGATCAGTTAGTGATAAAAAATCGTCATAATTCATTTGAATAAAACCTTGGCTGCTATTCCAATCTACTGATACTTCCGGATGCAATAACTCGCTAACAGTTTTTTTATCTAAGAGAACATCGGATTTGTAAAATTCGAGTACTATATCTTTTGGTTTCATATGTAGATATTTATTATTTTCTATTTGTTATAATTTTCTGCCCACAGCCCGGTGTAATTACTTTGTCTGTTCGCTACGCTCGGGTCAAATTATGGGTTATACTCATTTCATAGTTCTTTTAATTTAATAAGTATTTCCGGTATTTTTTTGATGTTGGCAAGTTGTTTCAATTTTTCACGTGATTCCTCTATTGGTGTGCCAAAATAAGTTTTACCACCTTCCACTGATTTGGTAACGCCGGTTTGTCCCATAATCACCGCTTTTTCTCCAATAGTTATTCCGCTTGTAGTTCCCACTTGTCCCCAGATAGTAACTTCATCTTGTATTATAACGCAACCAGCTATACCAGTTTGAGATGCAATCAAACATTTTTTGCCAATGACAGTATCGTGTCCTACATGAACTTGATTGTCAATTTTGGTACCTTCACCAATGGTTGTATCACCAGTAACACCCTTGTCAATAGTACAAAGTGCACCAATGCCAACATTGTCTTTGATAACTACTCTTCCTCCAGAAATTAATTGATCATACCTATCAGGACGTTTCTTATAATAAAAAGCATCTGCTCCGAGAATAGTTCCTGCGTGAATTATTACATTATCGCCTATTACCGTATAATCATAAATAGAAACATTTGAATGAATCAGGCAGTTTTTTCCAATAACAACGTGGTTTCCAATAAAGGAGTTGGGTTGAATTATTGTCCCTGTTCCTACTTTGGCGGAAGCCGAAATAGCGACATTGGAAGACTGAAAAGGTTTAAAATGATTTGTCAATGCATTGAAATCCCTAAAAGGATCATCAGAAATCAACAAGGATTTGCCCTCAGGACAATCTACATTTTTGTTTATTAAAATAGTAGTTGCCGCTGAATTCAAAGCTTTGTCGTAATATTTGGGATGATCAACAAACATTATGTCACCTGATTCCACCACGTGAATTTCGTTCATTCCAGAAACAGGAAACGTACCAACGCCAACAAACTGACAATTAAGAATTGCGGCAATTTCTTGTAGTGTTTGTATTTTATTGAATTTCATAAATTAGTATTCAGTGGTCAGTATTCGGTGGTCAGTGTTGGTTAGTGTTTGGTCTTTAGTGATTAGTATTCTACTTGACTGATACTATATACTGAAAACTGAATACTACTCCTTAACTCGTTCCATATAATTACCGGAAATAGTATCAATTTTAATTTTATCTCCTTCATTAATAAACAAAGGAACATTTACTGTAGCTCCGGTTTCAACCGTGGCAGATTTGGTAGCGTTTGTAGCGGTATTTCCTTTAATTCCCGGTTCAGCATAAGTAACTTCAAGCACTACCGAAGCAGGCATATCAACTGAAAGTGGTAAATCAGTTTCGGTATTGATACTCACCATAACGCTTTCACCTTCTTTTAATAATCCAGGAGAATCCAAA
>CAMDGJ010000119.1 GCA_945897545.1 Flavobacterium psychrophilum | reverse complement strand
AAGTATATTTTAAATCTTTTTCAAATCTGTCGCAAATTATTGAGTAGATTTTTATTAATTTTAGGGCTTTAGGCTGATTAATCATATATTTAAATGTGCGTTGAATACACTATAAATAAACTGATTATCAGCTTATTAAACTAATTTATTTAAAGATATTTATTTCTTTTTTTATACTTTTTTCAACCCTTGATTCGCATTATTTATTAAATATATAAAACAATCTTAAAAAAAACCGCAAATTCGAAAATTATTGAAGCTTTCAATGCTTGATAATTTTCGAATTTGCGGTTTATTATTTTACGAAAAAGGAACTTATAATCGAATCGCTTTTGTAAACTCTTCAATACTGCCAACCCCATTTTCCGTCAGATTTTTGATGAAAGCACTACCAATAATCGCACCTTTTGCAAATTCCGTGGCTTGATTAAAAGTTGCTGCATTGCTGATTCCAAAACCAATGATTTGATGGTTGTTCAGGTTCATTTCAGAAATACGTTTGAAATAGTTTTCTTGAATGCTTCCAAATCCAGATTGCGAACCAGTTACACTAGCTGAACTCACCATATAAATAAATCCATCCGAAACGCTATCTATAAAACGAATGCGTTCGTCCGAAGTTTGTGGGGTAATCAGAAATATATTTTTGAGTCCGTATTTCTCGAAAGTTACTTTGTATTCATCAGCGTAAACGTCAACTGGAAGATCGGGAATGATCAAGCCATCGATGCCAATTTTAGCACATTCCATGCAGAAATTTTCTATGCCATATTGCAACATTGGATTGAAATACCCCATAATTACCAGCGGAATTGAAACGGTTTTCCTGATGTCTTTTAGTTGATCAAACAAAACTTGAGTTGTCATTCCGTTGTGTAAAGCTTGGGTTGAACTTTCTTGAATCGTGGGTCCATCGGCTAATGGATCACTAAACGGCAATCCGATTTCTATCATATCGACACCGTTTTTTTCCAAGTCCTGAATGATTTGCACAGTATCAGTTAAACTGGGATATCCTGCAGAAAAATAGATGGAAAGTATTTTTTTATTTTCTTGTAATTTTATATTTATTCGATTCATATTTATTTTATTTACCCATAATATCTTGTACAATTAGAGGTTTGATTTAATAATAGCTTATCTTGTTGCACTGTAAGCCCAAACTTTTTGGTCTGATTGCAAGTGTACTTCAACACGTTTGTAATTCATTCCCTCGTAAAGATCTGCTTGATAAAGTTCTTTTTGTGTTACATCGTATACTATTCCATTAATTGTATCTTTTGGATTACCAGTTTCCACGAGAATTTCATAGGCTACAATTCCAAATTCTTCTTCAATTTGAATTTCTTGTAACGCATATCCAACTATTATTTCTGGAGTTCCAACTAATCTGCGACCAAAAAGCTCTTCTTGTACGTCAGTTTGTTGCAATGTTCCGTAGGTGAATAATTTTATCATAGCATTCAATTTTGTAAGGTTCAATTATAATTTAAAATAATCAATATAAGTATTCAAATCTTTGTCGCCACGTCCAGATAAATTAATCACAACAATATCCGTAGGTTTGAATTTTTTCACGTCTAATACTGCGAAGGCGTGTGCGGTTTCGATTGCTGGAATCAATCCTTCCATTTGCGATAATTTCAGTCCCCACTGCATCGCATCTTCATCAGTAACCGATATAAATTCTGCTCTTCCAGTAGTAAATAAATTGGCGTGCATAGGGCCAACACCTGGATAATCCAATCCAGCAGAAATAGAATACGGCTCGGTAATCTGTCCGTCAGGTGATTGCATCAACAGGGTTTTGCTTCCGTGAATGACTCCTACCTTTCCCAAAGCTGAAGTTGCGGCACTTTCGCCAGAATCTACTCCTAAACCTGCGGCTTCAACGGCGATAATATTTACGTTTTCATCTTCTAAAAAATGATAGTAGGTTCCAGCAGCATTACTTCCGCCACCAACACAAGCAATCACATAATCAGGATTTTCACGACCTTCTTTTTCCAATAATTGCCATTTAATTTCTTTAGAAATGACACTTTGGAAACGTGCCACCATATCAGGATAAGGATGTGGTCCAACTACTGAACCAATAATGTAATAGGTGTCTATTGGATTGTTTATCCAATCACGAATAGCTTCATTTGTAGCATCTTTCAGTGTTCGGGAACCCGAAAGTGCAGGACGAACTTCGGCTCCCAACATTTTCATTCTAGCTACATTTGGTGCTTGACGCTTGATATCAACTTCACCCATATATACAATGCACTGCAATCCCATCAAGGCGCAAACAGTAGCAGTGGCAACACCGTGTTGACCTGCGCCAGTTTCGGCTATGATTCTGGTTTTACCCAAACGTTTGGCAAGCAAAATTTGTCCAATAGTATTGTTGATTTTATGTGCACCTGTATGACATAAATCTTCTCGTTTGAGGTAGACTTTTGTATTGTATTTTGCAGATAATCGGGTTGCAAAATAAAGAGGAGTAGGACGACCTACATAGTCTTTCAAGAGTGCATCAAATTCTTCTTGGAATTCAGGTTCTGCTGTAACTTTTAGATATTGTTTGCGTAATTCCTCTACATTTGGATATAACATTTCAGGAATATAAGCTCCTCCAAATTCTCCGTAATAGCCTTTTTCGTTGACGTTGTAACTCATTTTGTTTAAAGTATTAAATTTAAAGCTTCAAGTTATCCTTAAAACTAGATAATGTTTTTATATTTTTTAATCCAGGTTCGATTTCAAATTTACTGTTTACGTCAATGGCATAAAGCGGTAGATTAGTTTTCAAAATTTCATTTATGGCTTCTATTTCCTCAATTCCTATTCCCCCGCTCAGGAAAAAGTGCTTCGTTGAGGGGTAACTTTCTAAAACTTTCCAATCGAAAGCGGTTCCGTTTCCGCCGGGTAACTTTCCTTTGGTGTCAAAAAGATAGAAATCGCATACACTTTCGAATGGTTTTAGTTCTTCAAAGTCAAAGGTATCTAAAATTGAAAATACTTTTATGATTTCTATCAGGTTTGGTACACTATTTTTTAATGTTGCACAAAATTCGACCGATTCATTCCCGTGTAATTGAACAGCTTGCAAATCGTACTTTTTAATTTTATCTAGAATTTCGGATGAACTGGCATTGACAAACACACCTACTTTTTTGATTGATTCTGGTAAATTAGGTATTTCTCCGTCAAAATAACGTGCTGATTTCTCCCAGAATATAAAGCCCATATAATCGGGTAGGAGCGAGCCTACTTCGAGTATGTTTTCGGGGTATTTCATTCCACAGATTTTCAAGCCCCCCAGCCCCCGAAGGGGGAGTTCTTGGCGGGATGTTGTTTGCGAGTTTGAATTGTCGGATGCTTTTGTTGAAGTCGACTGCATATTACTATTTATATTTACAAGTTGCTAATTCCCCCTTTGGGGGCTAGGGGGCTAATAAATTCCGTTGCAGCTCTTCCGGCATCGTCCGTTTTCATAAAATTTTCTCCAATCAGGAACCCTTTGTAACCGTAGGGTTTCAGTTCGTTGATGGCTTCTATTGATGAAATACCGCTTTCGGATATTTTCACGAAATCATTTGGAATATGGTCTGCCAATTGCTTGCTAAAATCCAAACTTACTTCAAATGTTTTTAGGTTTCTGTTATTTACACCAATCATATCCAATGTTGGCATTATTGATTTCTCCAATTCTTCCAAATTATGCACTTCTAACAAAACTTCTAATCCTAAACTTTTAGCAAATTCCGACAAGGATTTAATTTCCTCCCGACTTAAAACGGCTGCGATGAGTAAAATTAAATCGGCTCCATAGGCTTTGGCTTCCAATATTTGGTATTCGTCTACAATGAATTCTTTTCGCAACAACGGAATATTCACTGAGGCTCTAGCCAAAAGCAAATCGTCTAATGAACCACCAAAATATTTTCCATCGGTGAGAACTGAAATTCCGCAAGCACCTGCATTTTCGTACCCTTTTGCTACTTCTTCCACAGTGAAACCATAGTTGATTTCGGCTTTTGAAGGCGAACGACGTTTGTGTTCAGCAATGATCCCAGAGTTGCTGTGTTGCAAATTTTGACTCAAAGAAATCGTCTTTTTTTCAAAGAAAACCGAAGCTTCCAATTGCGAAACAGGAATGATTGATTTCTTGAGAATGACTTCTCTTCGTTTGTCGATTATTATTCTATCTAAAATATTCATTTGCGTTATTTACTTAATTCTTGTAATTTGTTCAATGATGCTAATCCTTTCCCTGACAATAAACTTTCTTTTGCCAATTGAAATGCTTCTAATGGCGAACCACCGTTCACTGTCGAAATTGCCATTGCAGCATTGGCACAAACCACGTTATTTTGAGCTTCAGTCCCTTTTCCAGAAATAATATTGGCAAACATTTGCGCTGATTCTTCGATGGTTTTCCCTCCTTCAATTTCGCTTTGTGACAGTTGTCGAATGCCAAAATCACTTGGATTTAAAACACCTTCTCGCGTATTGGAAATATATTTAGTTGGGCAAGTTAATGAAATTTCGTCATAGCCATCCAATGAATGTAATATCGTAAAATTTCTATCAGTATTTTGGTATAAATACCCATACATTCTTGCCAGTTCCAAATTGAAAACTCCCACCAATTGGTTTTTTGGAAACGAAGGATTAACCATTGGACCTAACATATTGAAGAAGGTTTTTACTCCTAATGCTGAACGAATAGGTCCCACATTTTTCATTGCTGGGTGAAACAAGGGCGCATGTAGAATGCAAATTCCTGCTTGGTCGATACATTTGTCCAAGAAATCAGTGTCATTGCTGAATTTCACTCCTAATTTTTCCATCACATTGCTTGAACCCGAAATCGAAGAAACGCCGTAATTACCATGTTTGGCAACTTTAATTCCTGCTCCAGCTGCTACAAAAGAAGCCAAAGTTGATATATTGAAAGTATCTTTTCCATCGCCACCTGTTCCGCACAAATCGATGGTATTGTATGCCGATAAATCTACTCGAATACAGAGTTCCAATAAGGCTTCTCGAAAGCCTGAAAGTTCCTCGATACTGACACTTCTCATCATATAAACCGTAAGGAATGAAGCAATTTGGCTTGGATTATAACTTCCGTTAGAAATATTGACCAAGACGTTTTTAGCTTCTTCTTTCGAAAGCATTTCGTGATTGATGAGCTTGTTTAATATTGTTTTCATAAAATGGAACGCGGATGACGCGGATTATTAACTGATATTTACGGATTTTTTTCTAGGTATTGCATTAATTCTTTAGCCAGTTTTCTAAAATTTTCTTTCCGTTTGGTGTCAACACACTTTCAGGATGAAATTGTACACCTCGTACATCAAACGTTTTATGTCGCAAGGACATTAGTTGTCCGTTTTCGTCGAAAGAGGTTGCTTCTAGAACATCAGGCAAATTAGCATCGACCACCCACGAATGGTACCGTCCTACTTCAAATTCATTTCCTAATCCTTCGAATAAAAGTTCATCATCAACTGATGTTTTTATCATTGAGGAAACTCCGTGATAGACTTTGTCTAAGTTTGAAAGCGTTCCGCCAAAGACTTCTCCAATGGCTTGTTGGCCAAGGCAAACTCCCAGAATGCTTTTTGTTGAAGCATATTTGGCAATTACGGCTTTTAACAAACCCGCTTCATCAGGAATTCCTGGTCCGGGTGATAGTAATATTTTATCGAAATGGGCAATTTCGTCAATATCAAATTCATCGTTTCTGTAGACAGTAACTTCGCAATCTAAATCCTCGAGATAATGCACTAAGTTGTAAGTGAAGCTATCGTAATTGTCTATGACTAGTATTTTTTTCATTTTGTTTTTTATTTTAGGGACAAGTCGCGACTTGTACTTACATTATATTGTTTCTGCCAAATCCAGCGCTTTATTCAACGCCAATAATTTATTGTATACTTCCTGCATTTCGCTTTCTTCATCTGAGCCAGCTACAATTCCAGCTCCTGCTTGAGAATGTAACTGATGGTTTTTACTTAAAAAAGTACGAATCATAATAGCGTGATTAAAGTTGCCTTTGAAATCCATAAATCCTATTGCTCCTCCGTAAAAATTACGATTTGTTTTTTCGTAATCTTCTATCAATTGCATCGCTCTGTGTTTTGGTGCGCCACTTAATGTTCCCGCTGGAAAAGTGTCGGCTACGACTTGCATCGTTGTGGCTTTTTCGTGTAAATGTCCCGTTACTTTGGAAACTAAATGAATCACATGGGAGAAAAATTGTACTTCGCGGTATTTTTCTACTTTAACCTCGTGACCGTTTCTGCTTAAATCGTTTCGGGCTAGATCAACAAGCATTACGTGTTCGCTGTTTTCTTTTTTGTCTTCGGATAGTTTTTTAGCTAAAAGGGCATCTTTTTCATCATCGCCTGTTCGTCTGAAAGTTCCGGCGATGGGGTGAATTTCGGCTTTACGGTCTTTTACAATAATTTGAGCTTCGGGTGAAGAACCAAATATTTTGAAATCGCCATAATCAAAAAAGAACAAATACGGAGAAGGGTTAATGCTTCGCAAAGCTCTGTAAACATTGAATTCATCGCCTTTAAAACCTTGTGTAAATCTTCTGGATAATACTAATTGGAACACATCTCCCCTGTAACAATGTTTTTTGGCCAAAGCTACATTGTGCTTGAATTCTTCGTCGGTTAAGTTAGAAAAACCTTTGCCTTCTTTCGAGAATTTATATGAAGCTATGTTTCTGGACTGCAATAATTGTTCAATTTCAGAAATGTTGTTTCTGTCGTCTATACTGTGGCAGAAAATATAAGCTTCATTTTTGAAATGGTTGATGGCAATTATATTTTGGTAAACAGCGTAAAACACATCGGGAATAGTAGTTTCTCCATCTTTTTTGGCGATAGTTACTTTTTCGAAATAACGAACAGCATCATACGAAATATAGCCAAATAATCCGTTATTAATGAATTTAAAATCATTTTTCTCAGACTGGAATTGCCCTGAAAATTCTTGAATTATTTGCGGAATATCAGTATTTGCATCGATTGAAATATTTTCAACACTTCCGTCGGGATATATTTTTGAAATGGTTTCGTTTTCGATTTTTATAGAAGCTATCGGGTTGCAACAGATATAGGAAAAACTGTTGTCGTTACCATGGTAATCGCTACTTTCCAAAAGCAAACTATTAGGAAATTGATCCCGTATTTTTAAGTAAACACTCACCGGTGTGATTGTATCAGCAAGGATTTGCTTGTAATTTGTATTTAGAATAAATGTTTTCATTTTATTTTTATTTAATGGAGACCATAAAATGGTGTCTTTACACAAAAAAAAAGGCTTGTCGTGATGACAAGCCTTTTATATTTATAGTTTTATACTATAGGAGCTTTGTTCACGACGACTGACGTAAATTGTTCCACCACCAAGTATTATTTGTAATTGTTTTCATATTTAATTCTTGGCACAAATATATAAATGAATTTTGATTATCCAAACAGAATGAACAAAAAATACTATTTTTTATGATTTTGTTAAAAAAAAACCCCAACGAATTATCGTTAGGGTTTGTGAAGTTTAATATTATTTGTTGAAATTAATATTTCAAATTCACTTTCAATTCAAATTCGTCAGAAATTGCTTTGTCTCCAATGCTTTCGAAGAATGATTTAGAACCGTGTTTAATGTCATATTTAGTACGATCTACATTGAAAGTTGTAGTAGCAGTGTCGTCGTTTACAGTCATATCAAAAGTTACTGGCTGTGTAATTCCTTTGATGGTTAAATCTGCCGTTGCATTGTAAACATTAGCCGATTTAGCACCAATTTTTTTGATAACTAGTGTAGCAGTTGGGAATTTTGTAGTTCCAAAAAAGTCATCTGCTTTCAAGTGTCCGTCTAATTTGTCTTTGTATTCACCAGTTAAATCTGTTGCAGTCAATGAATTCATGTTTACTGTGAAAGATCCTCCAACTAATTTACCAGCTTTCAAAACTACTGCTCCGTCTTTGAAGTTTACGATACCATTGTGTTGTCCAGTTACTTTTTTTCCTACCCATTCGATCTTACTAGTAGCAACATCGATTTTTTTTGTTTGAGCTGATACCGCTACAGTAGATAAAACTACAACTAATGCTAATGCAATTGATTTTAAATTTTTCATTGTTTTAAATTTGTTTTTAGGATTAATAATTAAAGGGTTATAAATAATTCTTCGTTAGATTTTCTAACTTTTTTGTAATGTTGTGTAGCATCTTCTTCGCTTCTGTAACCTACTGTAGCCATAAGTGAAGCGTTTAAACCTAGTTTATCAAGACCTAATATTTCGTTTACTTTTGCAGGAACAAAACCTTCCATTGGAGTTATGTCAATTTTTAATTCGGCAGCAGCATTTAATAAATTACCTAAAGCCAAATACGTTTGTTTTGATGCCCAAATGTTTCTCACGTCTTCTGGCATTGCATTAACTCCACCTTTCATGTAGTTTCCAAAACCAGCTAATGCTTCAGCAGGAATACCTCTAGTTTCACTGATTCTATTAATGTATTTGTCGATTGTTTCGTTATTAACATTTGTTTCGTGTGCGAAAACGATAAGGTGAGATGCATCTACAACTTGCGATTGTCCATAAGCAGCAGCTAATAATTGAGCTCGTAACTCAGGATTTTCAACAATAATAATTTGATACGGCTGTAAACCATAAGAAGACGAACTTAAACGGATTGCTTCTTTTAAATTATTTAAGTCTTCGGTTGAGATTTTTTTCGTTGCATCAAATTTCTTTGTTGCATATCTCCAGTTTTGATTGTCTAAAAAAGTATTCATAATTTTATTTTAATTTATTTATTTCTGTATTTATCTAATAAGTGATTCAATTGATTTATTTCGTCTAAAGTCAAATTATCAGAAAAT
>CAMDGJ010000118.1 GCA_945897545.1 Flavobacterium psychrophilum | reverse complement strand
TGACAGGACGATTAATCGAACAACGTCAAGTAGAATCTAATTCAGTTGAAGTAGGTAGAAACTATGCATCCGGAATTTACAATGTAATTGTAAACCAAGGAGCAAACGTGAAAACACTTCGAGTGATTAAACAATAAGTTGTAATAATTATTTTTTGAGAGAAAGGCTGTCCGAAAGGACAGCCTTTTTTGTTTTGACCTACTCTCGATTTTAGCTTGTTTCGGTTAGGACTTTTTTTAATTTAGCCTCCCCTGAAATAGCGATCACAAAAATGGGGTAAAGCAGACTCAATCTAGAAATAGTATTTCGCAGCCTAGGAATGCAGTTACACGGCATTTTTATTAGTTTATAACCTCTAAAATAATACATTTGCTATTTATAATAATTTCTATATGAAAATTAAATTTCACATATTATCACTTTTGTTTTGTTTGTCATTTATAGGATATGCGCAAACAGGTATTGGAGCATATTCTGCTGTAGATGGTGGATTTGAAAACCATACAACTACTTTAGCAGGAGGTTCTTCAGGAAGTCTTGTTTTGAGTACTTCATTATGGACAGCGAACACAACAGGTAATTCTGTAAGAACTTTAAGCACAAATGCTGGGCGTACAGGTCCAAAATATATTTCTTTGGGTGCTACAAATGGGACGATAAAAAATTTCTTTTCTCCTCAAATGCTTGGAAAATTCGCTCCTAATACAACGTATCAAATCCAATTTTGGTACAAATCTTCTTCTACTGCTGCTCTTGATGGTAGTACCGTTGACTTGTATGTAGATAATAATTCAACAACTGCCGCTGGAACTAAACAAAGTGTAGCTGCAGGTTTATCAACCAATAAAGCCTCCTGGACAAAAGTAGCTGTTGCGATTACAACCAATGGTACTCCTGCCTCAACTAATGGTATTGTGGGTCTTTCGATAGATGCTGCTAGTGCAGGATATTCAGCAGATTTTGATGATTTTGTTGTTTATCAATCGGATACTCCTGATTCAGATTTACCTCTTTCTCCTGGTGCAATTTCGGCTACAAGCCCTGCAATTGGTGATGCTAATTTAAGTTGGGTGGCTGCAAGTGATGTTGACGGAGGAGGTTATGTTGTGGTTCGATATGCAACAACCGCACCATCAGCCTCGGATGATCCAATTCAAAATGGAATTTATGCCAAAGGAAATGCCATTGGTGCTGGTGAGGTACGATACATTGGATCGGCTACTTCTTTTTCAGATACTGGCTTGAGCCTTGGCGTAGATTATTATTATAAAGTATATACTGTAGATAAAGCATTCAATTATTCTGACGAAAGTGTCACAAATAGCGTTGTGCG
This sequence comes from Flavobacterium psychrophilum, assembly GCA_945897545.1. GTDB lineage: Bacteria > Bacteroidota > Bacteroidia > Flavobacteriales > Flavobacteriaceae > Flavobacterium > Flavobacterium psychrophilum_L. Next base: position 7,579 of record CAMDGJ010000118.1, on the reverse strand, counting down.
ATCTTTAGCTTTCAATACAAATGGCTCATTTGTTTATACGCCAACTGGTCTGCTTAGCTCAAAGCCAATTACGGTATATTATCATATTCCAAGTGGAGATAGAAGCACGATGCCTATATTATTTTCTTTTCATGGAGAAGAAAGAAATGCAAGTGATTATAGAGATTATTGGATTTCGATGGCTAATGCAAATGGATTTATGGTCTTCGCTCCTGAATTTTCAGTTGTTGATTTTCCGTCAGGAGATGGCTATCAGATGGGGAATGTTTTTGTTAATGGAGATAGTCCAAGTCTTGCAACATTAAATCCAACTAATCAATGGACTTTTTCGATTATAGATCCTTTATTTGAATCTATAAAAAGTACTGTTTCTGGAACCCAACAAACCTATGATGCTTGGGGTCATTCTGCGGGTGCTCAATTTTTACAGCGATATAGATTCTATTTGCCTAATAGCAAAATGAAGACTTCAATTTGTTCTAATGCGGGATGGTACACCGTACCTGAAAGCACTATTGATTTTCCATATGGAATTAATAAAGGTCAATTATCAAATAGTGATATAACCATATCATTTTCTAAAAAACTAATAGTGCATTTAGGGTTAGATGATATTGACCCCAATTCATCGGGATTACGACACAATACTACAGTGGATAATCAACAAGGACTGAATAGATTAGAAAGAGGGCGTTATTTTTTTACTAAAAGTCAATCCATTTCGAAAACATTAAATGCTCCCTTTAATTGGGAAAAGCAGGAGGTGGCAGGGGTTGGACACGAGGGTCAGCTTATGGCAAATGATGCATTGAAGTATTTAAAGCTGAGTTTTTTATCTATAAATAATGGATTTCAAGAACAGTTGGGAGAAAAATTTTCAGCCACGGCTTATCCAAATCCATCTGACAAAGATTTTACACTGAAAGTTTCCAATGATAATTTTGGTTATAAAGTGTATGACTCTTTGGGTAAATTAGTGGAACAACAGGAAGTAAAACAAACTCAAACCGCTAAAATCGGATCTGCTTATGCTGCTGGTATTTACCATATTATAGTAACTCAAGACAAGCAGATTAGAGCGCTTAAATTAATCAAAAAATAATCCTCAACATAAAATGTGATTCTTTTTTTAATCTCTTTAGGTTTAATTCCTCTAAGCTCTGCTTCGAATTTTTACCACAAATTCACAAATTATAAATAAAAAATTTGCTAATTTGTGGTCAATACCTGTAGGAATATGCCCCGCGCGAGTTTATTTAAAAATCATTAAACCCAAAATAATCATCATTTACTGCTTTAAAATACATTTACAAAGCAATTTATTTTTATTTGGAGTCTTAAAAATTATATTTGTCTATATAAAAATTTATTTAAAATATTTACTATGAAAAATACTTTACACTTAATAATTGCATTTATCTTTACTTTTGTTGGACATGCACAAACTGGTATTGGAGCTTATTCTGCTGTAGATGGTGGATTTGAAAACCATACAACCACTCTAGCAGGAGGTTCTGGGGGTGTTCTTGTTTTGAGCCCTTCATTATGGACCGCTAATACCACAGGAAGTATTGTAAGGAGTTTAAGTACAACTGGAGGTCGTACTGGCCCAAAATTTGTTTCTTTGGGTGCTACTAATGGAACAGCAAAAAATTTCTTTTCTCCTCAAATGCTTGGAGCATTTGCTAAAGAGACTAAGTATCAAATCCAGTTTTGGTACAAGACTGCTAATACCACTTCACTTGAAGGCGCTACTGTTGATTTATATGTAGATAATAGTGTAGCAGCAGCAGCGGGAACTAAACAAAGTTTAGCAGTTACATTGTCACCCAACATATCAACATGGACAAAAGTCAATGCCGAAATTACTACCAATTCTACCGCTGCATCAACTAATGGTATAGTGGGGCTTACAATAGACACTCCTGGTACTGGTTATTCCTTAGATTTTGATGATTTTATTATCTATCAAGGTGAACTTGATACTACTGCACCAAATTCACCTGGAGCAATAAGCGCTACAGGCGTTACTGCTGGTGCCAATGTAATTTGGGATGCTGCAAGTGGCGGTGTTGACGGTGGAGGTTATGTAGTGGTGCGTTATAATACAACCGCACCATCAGCATCAGATGATCCAATTCAAAATGGAATTTATGCCAAAGGAAATAGCATTGGTGCAGGTGTGGTACGCTACATAGGAACAGGCATTTCTTTTTCGGATACTGGACTGAGTCCAGGAGTAGATTATTATTATAAAGTATATACCGTAGATAAAGCTTTCAACTATTCTAACGAAAGCACAAGTACAGCTGTGCAATCTTTAGCTACCACCTACTATTACAATGGGACAGGATTATTGACAGATCTTGCTAGTTGGGGTCAAAACACCAATGGAACAGGAATTGCTCCTACAGATTTTACCGCTGCTTCTCAAGTTTTTGAAATTAGAAATACTACAGCTGTAGCGCTTGATGGTGCTTGGACTGTTGGGACCTCCAACGGAACTAAAGTACGTTTAGGGAATACTGCTGGTATAACATTGACCTTAAATCCAGGAGCTTCTATAGGTCCTAGTGGATCAGGAAATTTTGATGTTTTTGATCCACCTGGAAACCATACTGTCATCTACAAAGGAACGACATTAGTTTCTTTTGGGAACATTTTTGATACCAACTTGGAGGTCATCTATGATGGGGTATTGGTATCTACGTCTAGTACAAAAAGTTTTGGTATTGTAACTATAATAAATGGTGCTGATGTTAGCTTTTCTGCTGCAGTTACAATTGGTAATTTATCTATTGAAAGTGGTTCTACTGGAACTTTTACATTACTGCCAATTATAACCAATATAACTGCTAATGGAACCCTTGTTACACCCACTACTTCAACATCTTATATTACAATCCCTAGTGGAGGATCGGTTGTGATTAATGGAACTGTAAAAGTCCCTAAATTAACCGGTTTTGTCTCTAGTGGCGTGACACCAAGCAGCGCTGGTGGTGATATTCAATTTATTGGAGCTGAAAATCTTACTTTAGGAGCTAATAGCATTGTTGAATATATTCGTGATGCAAATTCTAATCAAAATATAACAGCAAGAACAGATTATAAAAATCTGACCTTGAGTGGAACAGTTCCAAAAACAATAAATGGGCCTACTACTGTTGCAGGCACATTGACCATCAATCAAACTGCACCAGCTACTGCTGTAACCTTAGGTGGAGACCTAACGGTTAATGGCAACCTTACTTTTACATTAGGTAAAATTACCACAGGAATCAACACATTAACTATAGGAACTTCAGGAACTATTACGGGTGCAGATCAAGCTACTGGATGGGTTGTGGGTAATTTGAAAAAAGCAACTGCTTCAAGTGCAAGTCCTTCTTTTACATATCCTAGTGGTGATGCTGCTAATTATACCCCATTAATCTTGACCTTCTCAGGAGTTACTTCAGTGGCTGGAGGATTAACGGCAGGAATCAATACTGGAGATCATGCTAGTATAATAGGTTCAGGTATTGATAGTGCAAAAAGTGTAAACAGAACTTGGACCTTGACAAATGATGCTTTGGCTGGTTTCGGAACCTATAGTGCTGTTTTTGCTTATGTAAGTACTGATAATGATGCGGGTACACCAGCTAATTATTTAGTTAAATTGTATAATGGTGCAACTTGGTCTTCTATTACTACTTCGGGAACTCCTACTAATACTGCTACAACAGCTACTGGGATTTCAGATTTTGGAGATTTTGCCATTGGGGAAATTGATACCTCTTTAGGTCTGAAAGACAATATGTCTAAAGTATTTACTTTATATCCAAACCCTGTAAATGAGGGTGTTTTATACATAAGTGCTGACAACAGCTCAGAAAAATCTATTGAGATTTATGATTTATTAGGTAAGAAAGTTTTTTCTTCTAGCGCTATTTCAGATAAGGTTGAAATTAAATCCTTGAAAAATGGTGTTTATTTTGCTAGAATAAAAACGGAAAAGCAAGCTACCGTTCAAAAAATAATCATTAATAATAATTAATTTTTATCCACTTTTTATTTAAATACAATATGAAGTCGCCATTAAAAATAAGTTTGCGTAAGCAAGCACCAATACGTGAAATGGCGATACCATATATGACCAATAAAAAATCAAAATTTACATATATGAAATTATTCAACAAATACGGATTAATTATTTTTTCAATGTTACTGCTTTTATGTATTACTTCTTGTACTACTAATGATGTTGCTACAGGACTTGCTTCTGAATTAGGAATATTTAATGTTCCGACAAAGCAAATAACAAGTGCTCCTTTTGAATTAATTCCGCCGACATCAAGTAGGTCGGGCTCTTTTTCATACCAAAGTAGCAATCCGTCAGTTGCGGTAATAAAAGGTTCAACACTTGCTATTGTAGGAATTGGCACGGCTACTATAACCGCTACCCAGTCGGATTATAAAAAATATTCCGAAGTATCGACAACCGCAGAATTTAGAGTTACAGAATTTGAGCCACCAACATTGAGTGCGTTTACCATTCCTGTAAAGATAATTGGCGATGCGCCTTTTCAACTAACGTCGCCTTCTTCTAATAGTACAGGCGCGTTTACCTATACGAGTAGTAATCCATCGGTAGCAACCATTAGTGGGTCAACCGTAACTATTTTAGCTATTGGCACTACAACAATCACTGCTACTCAAGTACCTCAAAGTCCTTATGACACAGCATCTATTTCGGCAATCTTTAAAGTAGAAAATAAACCCGCTCTTTTGCAAGATAATTTTGAGTACACAGGAGCTACTGTTCTTTCCAATATTGCTACATCAGGATGGACCATTCATAACGGAAGTGCTAGTCCTATACAAACTACCAGCGGTTCTAGTTTGTCTTTTGCCAATTACTATGGAAATGGGTTAGGATTAGCAGCTGTGTTAGACGCTAATGGAGCGGATATGAATAAACGTTTTGTTGAACAATCAGATGGAACACCTATTTATATGTCATTCGTCGTTAAGGTTAAAGCGCCTACTAGTACAGCACTTATTCCTCCTACTAGCTATTTTTTCCATACTTCAAGTGTGCCTTTTAGTACAGGTTCATCAACCTATAGAGGTCAAGTTTTTTCACAACCAATCACAGGTGATTTAACACAATATAATTTGGGTCTAAGTTTTTCTGCTGCTACAAGTCCGCAAGCCACAAACACCACAACTAAATTAAATTATGAACAAAATTATTTGGTGGTTTTAAAATACAATAGGGTTATTGGAACTAATAATGATACGGTATCACTTTATGTGTTTTCTGCAAGCGATAACTTTAGCACAGAGCCAAGTCAAGCTTTTATTGGACCACTTTCATTGACGTCAGCTACAGACATATCTCCTGCCGCAGTGTGTTTACGACAATTCGATACAAATCAAAACACAACTGTAGATGCTATTAGAGTATCAACAATATGGGATTTATTTATAAATTAACCAAGTTAGAGTAAAATAATGATAAAGCTAAAAAAGATACTAACATTGGTGTTTACACTATTAGTAGTGGTTGAATATTCAAATGCCCAAGAAATTAAACTTAGTAAATACAAATTTGGAGAGGGTTTGAATTTTTCAGGCATCGACAAGAATTACAAGATGGAGATTTCAGGATATATTCAGCCGTATTTAGAGAGCAAAAAATATCTTGACAATGACGATGCTACTTTCTATAACCGATTTAGAATGAGAAGAGCGCGTTTTAGACTTCAAGGAAGTTCAGCTCAAGAAAAATTGACGTATAGAATACAACTTGATTTGACAGGTGGTATAGAAGGTGATGTCACTGCTGGATCCTTAATCACGGATGCCTGGGTATCCTACGACTTCAGCAAAAGAATTAGTGTTACTTTTGGTCAGAGAGCACCAGGTTCAGACAATCGAGAACTTAGAATGGCTTCTCAAACCCTACAATTGGCAGAGCGTAGTCCTTTGACCGCGGCATTCGCCTCTATCCGTGAATTTGGTTTTTTTGCAGAATCTACGCATAAAGTATCTCGTTATTCTTATATAAAATCAGAAATAGCTGTCACTAATGGTGACGGAGCCAATGTAATTGGTAAAGATTATGGGGGCTTAAAATATGGTGGTCGAATAGATTATTTGCCTTTCGGATTATTCAGCCAAGGTGGACAGTTTCGACAAGCCGATTTGGTAAGAGAATCAACCCCCAAATTCGTTATAGGTGGGAATTACAGTTACAATGTAGGTATAAGCGATAGAAGAGGAAGTGAAGGGGGAAGGTATATCTACTTAGATGCTAATAACAAAGAATTACTGCCCGATTATGTGAAATATGGGATCGATTTTCTTTTTAAATATAGAGGATTTTCGATGCTAGGCGAATACGTAAATACTTCTTCAAGAGTACCTGGTGGAATTACCCAAAGAATATTAAATTCTGGAGCAACCTCAACAAATTTTGATGTTAACGGTGTTCAAGATGTAAAAAACTATGTTAAAGGAAGAATGGCACTTGGTGAAGGATATAATATTCAAGGGGGCTATGTATTCAAAAACAACATTTCCATTGATGGCAGATTTGCCTACCTAAAACCGGAAGCCTACTCTTTTTTGAATAATCCAACGTTTAACAACCGTTCTCATTATTATACTTTGGGAATAACTAAATATTTAGCACGAAATTATGGTGCAAAAATCCAGTTGGATTGTACCTACATCAATGCCAAACCAGGATCCAATAATGTTAATGAGCTTCCTGTAAACGGAAACGAGATTTTAACAAGGCTCATTACTACCATATCCTTTTAATACGATGAAAGATAAGATAAAATATTTGTTTTTTGCGGTCCTAATGAACCTGTCTATTTATGGGCAATTCAATCCGCAAAATAATGAAATAACTATGCGGTTTTTTCCAGACCCTGATTTAGAAATAAATACTCCTGCTTTTGGTAAAAAAGGATTTACTAATTATGACGACTTGATGGGCTACCTCAATAAATTAGCAGTGGCACATCCAACAGAAATATCCCTTTCATTTATTGGCGAAAGTCAGAAAAAGAAAAAAATTCCGATGGTAATTCTAAATCGCGCTAACGGACAAGAAAAAATAAAAGTTTGGTTCCAAGGGGGTCTTCATGGTGATGAGCCAGCTGGAACAGAAACCATGCTGTATCTAATGGATAAAATTTTAAACGACTCTAGTTACTCCTATTTATTAGATAAAATAACGCTCACCATAGTTCCGATGGCCAATATTGATGGCTATGAAAAACTAGATCGTTATGCTGCAGATGGGCTAGATTTAAATCGTGATCAAGTAAAACTAATGGCTCCTGAAAGCAATTATTTAAAAAAAGCTTTTAGTGATTTCGGTGCCGAAGTTGCCGTTGATTTTCATGAATACAGACCCTTCAGAAAGGATTACAATGAATTAGGTACCGATGGGATTTGCTCGATTTATGATGCCATGTTCATGTTTTCTGGAAATTTGAATCTGCCTCAAAATTTAAGAGATTATACAAAAGATGTTTTTATTGAGAATGCTAAAAACATCATTGAAAGCAATAAACTAAAC